>DAOVZS010000093.1 GCA_030635005.1 Thiomargarita sp.
GTTCATCAAGACATAATTCAATAAAATGATTCCCCCCACCTAAGCTCCCTAATTGCTGTGTCCATGTTCTATAAGGGTTTTTCATCATTTTAGCAATGGCAGGATGTGTGGCAATAATCTGCTCTTCAAGCACTTTATTCAAAGCTTTAATTGTTGAATTTTTAGCATAAATTGATTTATGCATGGCAAATCCGACGGGCACTGCTGCTTCAATCGCCAAACGAACACGTTTCAGATTTTCAGGCAATTTACTGGCATTAATTGATAAACGTGTTGCAGTCATACCGCAGCCAATATCAACCCCTACGGCTGCAGGAATAATAGCTCCTTTTGTTGGAATCACTGCTCCAACCGTTGTGCCAATCCCTGGATGGACATCAGGCATTGCAGCGATATGGTTATGAATAAAAGGTAAATTTGCAATATCCTTTAATTGATCAAGGGCTTTAGAAGCGACCTCTTCTGTATAAATCTTTACAGGTACTTTACTTGTGTTTAATACCATTTTTATAGGCATAATACTTTTCCTATCAATCAGACAAAAAAAAACCCTAATAGACAGTTGTCCATTAGGGTTTCTTTTCAAACACGAAAAAAAAACAGTTCTTTTGGGAAGACAACTATGCCCTCCAGCCGTATGTTGGAAGGCTATAAAAGCGTTTGTTTACCTTGATACATGTTTTTTCTCCGTGTTATATGATGATAAAAATACAGTTTATACTACTTTTCACAATTGTCAAGATTAATGTAACATTAAGGATAACCATTGACTAATATCCGCAATTTCTTCAGGGCATACACTATGTTGCATGGGATAAGTCTGCCATTCAACCTGATAATCCAGTGTTTTAAGGGCACTGTGACTGCGTTCTGCACGTTTTAATGAAATAACAGGATCAGAATCGCCATGAGCCATGAAAATAGACGTGTGATTATTTGCCTCATGTCTTTCCTTATCTAGCGTCTCTGCTAAGGGTAAATAGCTAGATAAAGCCATGATACCCGCAAGTTTAAGGGGATACCGTAACCCCGTATGCAAAGCGATTACACCGCCTTGTGAAAATCCTGCTAAAACAATACGTTGTGTGTCAATACCCCGTTCAATTTCTTGGGTAATATACTCACAAAGCATTTGTTCGGAATCATAAATGCCTTGCGCATCTTGCTGAGCAGGTAAATCTATACTCAAAATATCATACCAAGCTGGCATCACCACGCCACCATTAATGGTAATCGGACGATGCGGGGCATGGGGAAATATAAAACGCGTATGACACGTGATCCGACTGGAAATTTGTGGCACAATCGGTTCAAAATCATGTCCAGACGCCCCTAAACCATGTAACCAAATAATCGTAGAAGTCGCCGTTTCAGGAGGTTCTATAATAATAGAATTGTTATTCATTGTTTTTTATTATCGTGAGTCACTATATAATGATTGCCGTTGCCTTTGTTTTTTTCAAGTAGAATAATTTTTTCTTCTTGCGCTTGAAGCAAAAACTTATTAAATTGATTAAAACCATACTCAGATTCTTTAAATTTTGGGTTTAAGGCCAACATTTTTTGCTTGAGTTGAGAGCTTGTCACTTCATTTTCAAATGATTTTACTGCAGTTACTAATAACTTGTACGCATTTGAAATCACAGTCTTCGCGTTTTTTTTGACCGTTTTCGCAGTTTTTTTGACCGTTTTTGCAGTTTTTTTGACCGTTTTCGCAGTTTTAACAGTTTTGACGATTTTAGCGGGTTCTCTGGGAAATATCTTAGTACATAAAAATTTTGAACCACAAATCTGTTTCATCACCGTCATTTTATGTTTGGGAGAATAATCTCTAAAAGCATGATTTGCATATGTGCAACAGACTACCAAATTATCTATATTGTCGCTGCCCCCTTTAGATTGGGGGATAACATGCTCAATACTCGCTTCCTTGAGATCCAATATCGCATCACAATAAAAACATTTTCCACCTTGATTAAAGAGCAAAGTATTTAGTTTTTTCATCGTATTTTTTTTGTTATTTAAAAATAAAGCTGTTTTGAAAGCTTACCTTTTACGCCAAATGGTGCCCTCTTTACCATCCTCAAGTATTACCCCAAGTTCTTGTAAACGATCACGAATCCTATCGGCTTCTGCCCAATCCCGCTGTTTTCTGGCTGCTAAGCGTTCTGCAATCAGTTGTTCAATTTCAGACACATCATCGGTGCCGTGTAAAAAAGTATCAGGATCAGCTTGTAATAATCCTAAAATTCCACCTAAATGATGTAATTCTGCCCCAAATTCTGCAGGCGTCTCATTTTTATTGATTTCTTTGGCTAATTCAAATAAAACGGATAAGGCTTCAGGTGTATTAAAATCATCCGCCATTGCTGCATGAAAACGTTGGCTATACTGCCCTTTCTGATATGATATCTGAGGCAATCCACGTAATGCCGTATATAAACGTGTTAATGCTTGTTTGGCTGCATCCAACTCCTGATCAGAATAATTTAAAGGGCTGCGATAGTGACTGGTTAAAATAAAATAACGAATCACTTCGGGATCATATCGTTTTAAGACATCACGTACGGTGAAAAAATTACCTAAGGATTTAGACATTTTTTCATTATTCACACGTACAAAACCATTGTGCATCCATACATTGACAAACGGTTCTCCTGTCGCCCCTTCAGATTGTGCAATTTCATTTTCATGATGTGGAAATTGCAAATCCATACCGCCTCCGTGTATATCAAAATGATTACCCAAACAATGTGTTGACATGGCAGAGCATTCAATATGCCAACCTGGACGTCCTTTTCCCCAAGGCGAATCCCAACTGGGTTCTCCCGATTTCGCCATTTTCCATAATACAAAATCTAAAGGATGTTGTTTGCTCTCATCAATTACCACACGCTCTCCCGCACGTAAATCATCCAGCTGTTTTCCTGACAACTGTCCATAAGCGGCAAAACGTTGAATCGTATAACAAATATCTCCATTACGAGTAGCATACGCATAACCTTTTTCTAACAAACGTGCTATCATCGTAATAATTTCAGGCATGGATTCAGTGGCTCGGGGCTCAATATCGGGACGTAATACCCCTAATGCGTCTATATCCTCATACATTGCTTGAATAAAACGTGTGGTTAAAGTTTGAATATCTTCACCATTTTCATGAGCACGTTGAATAATTTTGTCATCAATATCGGTGATATTACGAACATATGTGACTTCAAATCCTAAATAGCGCAAATAACGCACTACCACATCAAATACCACGATCATTCGGGCATGTCCAACATGACAATGATCATAGACGGTCATACCACACACATATAAACGCACTTTTCCTGCTTCTATCGGCGTAAAAGGTTCTTTTTGTTTTGTAAGAGAATTGTGAATCGTAAGCATGTTAATTTTGTATTAATGTTGTATTCAGTATTATTTTTTGCTAAATAGCGATAAACCGCCTTTTTTCAAGTCTATATCAGATTCAACGTCAGAAGATAAGGTCAATATAAGACACTGATCAATTTTTTTAACCAGTTTTTTACATTTATCAAGGCTGACTCTGCCAGTAGAAATGAAATAAAAACACTTTTTTGCCTCTGAGGTAAACTGTGTCAAGTAATGTGCACAGCGTTTCAAATTATCAGCATTTGAATAGACAATCAATTTGTCAGCAGTGATCTTTGCTAATGTGGTATCCGCTTGTTGAGACATATCAGGTAACTTGATCAGGGAAATCTGTTTTTCTTGAAGTAACATTTCAGCATAATGACTAAAATGTTGTTCATGAGGTATATATGTATTTTTAGAACACACTAAAAAACGCGCCACTGCTTGACACACTACATTCTGATAGATGCGATCAAATTCTAAATAAAGCGTATTATATATATGTCTATTGGCATGATCAATACGTGAACTTTTTAAGTCTCCCATTAATAAACCAATACGTTCTTGTTCAATAATAAGGCAGAATAAAGGTGCATCTCCACTGACATCACGTAAAACAAGACGGTGGATGTCATTCATCTGATCAAATAACAGTAAATTTTCTGAGTGTACTAACCATTCATAATCCTGTCCAGGTTTGATATCTCGCGTATGAACCGCTGCCCCTTTCAACATTACTTTCTGGATTTTCATGGTGTCTTGACCTCAATCAATGATGGATTTCCATATATTTTAAAGACTTGTGCCCGATCTTCGGCAAAGTCGATCAAGGATTGTTGAAAAGTCAAATCTGTACTCCAAAGCCAGCGCATTAATTTACTCCACTTTCCACGATTATGATTGTGTTCTTGTAAGGCAAAAGCCAAGGCATAACGTAAAGGTTGATCAATATGTTCTGGCTTAAACTGCAAATTGGGTTTTCTCACAAAAATCATTCGATGATGATCAACATGGGTAAATTCCACACATCCCAATGTTTTCACGGGTATTAAAATACCTGCCACATTATCAAGCGTATTTAAGTATTTTAGCAGCATGGCATATTTTGTTTCAAAAACATGCTCTAATTTTTTTTTAAGATGTTCCGTTTTAAGCCAAGCTTCACATTTTGTAATCACAAATAAAATAAGATGATTTTGTCCATTACTGAGTGTGGGTAATAAGTGATCATAAATTTGTTGCGGATCATTTTTGTTTTCTGCCCCTTTGACAAAGGCAGATCCATCAATCACATTAATAATAACAATGGCTTGTGCCAATTTTTCTTGAAATTCTTCAAAATCCTGTCCTGTTTTGGCACGCAGTACACCACCCGCAATATCACAAAATTCTAAATCAAGTTCTTTTCTACACATAAAACGAATTTCAAATTGTCGTTCTACAAGTCCAGAAGTCCCCTTTAAAAGAGAACCCGTTGGCGTAAACGTCGGTTGTGCAATGATGCTATTGAGTTTCTGATAGGCTTCTTGTAGATCCAATTGTGTATCTTTATTTGCTATAAACTCAAAACCAAAATGATTGTCAATTTTTGACAATTCATGGTACATGGTAGCGAGCAAAGTTGTTTTACCGACACCATCGGGGCCTATCATCAGTATGACGGTTTTATTGGTCATTGTTATTGAGCCCTTTCACCTAGGGCGTTGCCCCAGGCTGATATATGTCGCCCTTTCAGGGCTTGTATCCATTACTAGGGTTGATGTATGTAACATGAGTTAATAACTTGGAAATTCCTGCTGTATTTGTTGTGCACATTTCAGGGCTTCATTAAGTGCCTTGCCCCATTCTTGACGTAAGGCAATTTCTTTATTAAATTGGCGTAAATTATCAGCCCACAATTGCTCTCGTATTGGATCAAGAAAACTTTTCCATTCTTCTTTAATCCCCTTGGCTCTGACTAAACGATCTTTCATTTCTTCAACCAAAGCCGAAATAGCGTTTGCAGGATCGGATTGCAAATTTTCACTAAATTTTGTTCTGAGTTGATAAATTGTTTGCTGATAATGGCTGTCTAAACCTCGTGCAATTTCTTCGGATTTCTCTATGAAATTTTCCCGCGTCGCATCATTAGGCACAATATCATCCACCGCTTCACTACTATAGGTGCTTAATAAGCCCATTTCCTCTCGAACACGGTAATGAAAATGGCTGTGATAAGAAAAATTAAATTTTCTAATATAATCAAATGTTTTGTAGATATTAGGATGTTCTGCCTGATCCAATAATTTTTGAAAAGCGATAATAAGCACTCGGGGTTCGTTCGTTGGTTCTAAATTCTGAGACAACATTTTTTTCAAGGGTTTTGGAAAAACACGATCTAACACTTGTTTCAACGTTTCATCTATTTTCTTTTGCAGGTATTCATCCAATTCAGTGGCTAAAAACTCAGTTAAATAAGCACGTAAATAATTTAATTCTTCACCTACAACCCCTTTCCAACCACTATATTCCAAATATTGATCTGCCAATTCTTCTTTACTGGGAATGGGGGCTGATTGTCTTGCTGCCTCACAAATTTCCTCTATTTTTTGTTGAAATTCAGTACTAATATTCAATTCTTGTTGCACATCTAATACCAATTTTTCAAGCCCTGTAATCAATTCTTTAATAAAACGATCGGCTAAAAGGCGATATTTTCTTTCACGTGTTAAAGTGGCATTGCTTGTTGTAAAAGACGACAGGGCAGGTTTACAGGCTTGTGTGACGGTATTGATAATCGTATTGATTTTCTGTGTCAAAGTGTTGACATATTGTTGATCAGTACTTTCTAATTTTTTCTCAATATGTCGTAAGACGACAGAAAACACTTTTTCTTCCACATCTTCAGAATCACTACAATTTGCATTCAAAATACTGGGTTTGCTATACGTTTCAGGTGGGTTAGCAGTCAGTAATGCGACCTGTTTTTTGTTAGATCCATCATTTTTTTCATTTAAAACAATAAATAAGCGATTAGCCAAATCGACTTCTCTCACAGCATTATCCACTAAATCAAATACACTATAATCTGCTTGTTCCCAATCAGTTCCCAACACATCAGGTGATTTCACAAAAATAACCGCATCCACTTCATGTTCAAGTGAACCTACCAATTTCTTTTCATGTCCTTGTGCTGCTTCTAAACCGGGTAAGTCTACTAAGCATAAGCCAGTGACATCATGATTAGGAAATTTAGTATAAATATTAGCCGTTTTAACAGCCAAATAACGGGTACGTCCGCTACTTTGGGTCACATAATCGATAATTTCATTTAATTCTAAAACTTTAGGCGATTTTGATAATGAGTCTGTAAAAGAAGGAAAAGCGTCATGAATTAATTTCAACTTTTCAAACACTGCTTTATCTAAATTACGATCTTTACTTAAACTATCATCTAATTCAGGTAAGGGATCGGCAAATCGCTTGAGTGAAAATGGTTTTGCAAGATTTAACTTATCATAATACGCATGAATAATTTCTTTCAGAAACTCTTCTCGCGTATAAAATTCAATTTTGGCATAAGATGATTCTTCAGAATGATAAATTTTACTTTTAGCACCTGTACAAGGCAGTTCATCAGAAGTAGGGATTTCTTGATTGGAAAGCCCTGAAATTTGTTGTAAGAGTGTGCTTTTACCTTGACGGGCTTTACCTGCTACCCCAATATTAATGGTTTCCTTACTAAAGCGTTTGGTCAAATTGGCAATAGAGACATTTAATTCTTGAATATTCTCAGGAAGCGGGCGCAGTTGTTCAATAATTTTGGAAGTGATACGCACAAAATCTGGGGGATCGTCATCTGCTTGAAGTTCTGTCTGCATCTGTTGCATACTGTCTAATTGCATGGCTAATTCATCTAATCCATTATAGACTTTTTCAAGCATCAGCACTTTTTTGTGCCGTAATTCTAAAACGTTTGTGATTACTGTTCTAACGGTCATTGCGATGTTATTCCTTAGTCTATTACTCAATAAATCGATTATTCAAGACAGTATACTTCTTTATATTTCATTGTAACATACTGCTAAAATGTTACGAATATCATAGATTATTCTAATCGTCCATACACATCTTCAAAACGCACAATATCATCTTCACCTAAATAACTTCCCGATTGTATTTCAATCAGTTCTAAAGGCATTTTACCTGGATTTTCTAAACGATGTTTCACACCTAAAGGGATATAAGTGGATTGATTTTCACTGAGAATTTCCGTTTCTTCACCCCGTACAATACGGGCTGTCCCTTTCACTACAATCCAATGTTCTGAACGATGATAATGCATTTGTAAAGATAAACACGCCCCTGGATTTACAATAATGCGTTTTACCTGAAAACGTTCTTCTATATCAATTTGTTCATAAGTGCCCCAAGGACGATATACTTTGCGTTGTAAACTTGTTTCAGAACGTTTAGAGTCTTTTAAACGAGAAACTATTTTTTTAACATCTTGTACATGGTCTTTATCCGCGACTAAAATAGCATCTGCTGTTTCTACAATGATCAGATTATCAACCCCAATAGCGGTTAATAAACGATGTTCTGATCGTAAATAACAATGATGCACCTGTTCGGTAATCACATCTCCAATGATGACATTATCAACACTGTCTTTCGGGCCATTCTCCCATACCGAAGACCCTGTGCCTATCTCTCTACACCGCACCACCCACGGAATAGTCACCGCCTTCCGCGTAGGTTCCATCACCGCATAATCAATAGAATCACTAGGACA
>DAOVZS010000150.1 GCA_030635005.1 Thiomargarita sp.
AATGGCTTCATGCTCTGAACGGGTTAACAAATAGGGATCTTTAATATTGACGACCAAATCTGATAAAGTACTGGGATAAAGTGCTAATTTCTGGGAACGCCAGGCCTGATATGCACTGTCATTATCCAAATTAAAGGGACTGTTTTGTTCTGTAATACTCATGAATAATTAATCCTTATGTGATATGTTTTATTATCATAGCATACATAGCAGTTATCTCACTTGATACATATTAAATAATAAAGCAAACTGTTATATTATAAAATGCTTATTTTACAGAGTGTTCCTATCTTATTGATTTTATAACACTTATTGTTTTTTTCAATAAAATCAATCACTTAGATTAAAACCTATCAAATAATGATCTTTTCTATAAAAATCATAGAGATACAGGACGTAATCTCATTATTTTGAATATGCTTTAAATCCAAAAAATCTAATGATTGTACATGCTTAAATGTTAAATAATTGATAATATTCATTTTTTTAAAATTGACAAGAGAAGGCTTGACTCATTATAATCTTGTGACACTCACATTTACATCAATAACTGATAACTGATAACAATAAACATGGATACACCAATGAATAATCAAAAGACTTTAATAGATGTTGCTGCATCTGTTGATGAATATCTTTCTCAGAATGATTGGCGTGTGAGTGCCAATGCCAATCAGGGTTATTCTTTGGGAGGTTTAATTTTAAATGTGTCAGGTAAAGTTATTGCTAATTATTGGCTTAATCATATTTATAATGCAAAAATAGGCGCAGCTCATCGTTCTGGTGATTTACATATCCATGATTTGGATATGTTAAGTGGATATTGTGCAGGATGGTCATTACGTACTTTACTCACAGAAGGTTTTAATGGAATCTCTGGTAAAGTAGAGGCTAATCCACCGAAACATTTATCCAGTGCTGTGGGGCAAATGGTCAATTTTTTAGGCACATTACAAAATGAGTGGGCAGGTGCTGTTGCATTTAGTTCAACAGACTCTTATCTGGCGCCTTATATACGTCACGATAATTTGACATTTAAAGATGTTAAACAGAGTATGCAAGAATTGGTGTATAACTTAAATGTACCTTCTCGTTGGGGATCTCAAACGCCTTTTACGAATCTCACTTTTGACTGGGTGTGCCCTGAAGATTTACGTGATCAGATTCCTTATATTGGTGGAAAAGAAATGTCCTTCAACTACGGTGACTTGCAAGTTGAAATGGATATGATTAATCGAGCCTTTATTGAGTTGATGACAGAAGGAGATGCGAAAGGACGTATATTTACCTTTCCATTACCGACTTATAATATTACGCCTGATTTTCCTTGGGATAATCCTAATGTGGATTTACTCTTTGAAATGACAGCAAAATACGGTTTGCCGTATTTTAGCAATTTCGTCAATTCTGATATGACTCCAAAAATGGTGCGTTCGATGTGTTGTCGACTCCGTTTGGATTTAACAGAATTAGTGAAACGAGGCAATGGCTTATTTGGGTCTTCTGAACTCACCGGTTCATTAGGCGTAGTCACAATTAACTGTGCACGCTTAGGGTATTTATATAAAAATGATGAAACAACTTTATTTCAGCATTTGGATACCCTATTAGAATTAGGAAAGGACAGTTTAGAAGTGAAACGTGACGTTATCCAACATTATATGGATAACGGCTTATTTCCCTTTACCAAGCGTTATCTTGGAACATTGCGTAATCATTTTTCAACATTGGGTGTCAATGGGATTAATGAAATGATTCGTAATTTTTCTGAAGATCAACATGATTTAACAAGTGAATTTGGAGAAGCATTCGCTATTCGAGTACTTGATCATATTCGAAAACGTATGGTTCAATTTCAAGAGGAAACAGGTCATATGTACAATTTAGAAGCGACACCAGCTGAAGGTACCACTTATCGTTTTGCGAAAGAAGATAAGAAACGGTACGCCGATATCATACAGGCTGGTACAGCAGAGCGTCCTTATTATACGAATTCTTCTCAATTACCCGTCGGGTTTACTGCTGATCCCTTTGAAGCATTAGAACGTCAAGATGAACTTCAAACAAAATATACTGGGGGATGTATTGAGAAGGGTAACAAAGTGATTACGAATAAAGGTGTCATTCTGATAGAAGAGATTGTCAGAGATTTTAAAACACTGTCGCCCATTTTAGCATTAAGCTATAATCCAAAAACAGGAAAAAGTGAATGGGATTTAATCACAGATGCTATGAGCATCAATGTTGAAAAGCATCATAAGATAAAAGTGAAAGCTGAAAAAGGCGTTGAAATCACGACAAGTGACTGGCATCCCTTTTTTATTATGGAGCAAGTGCATTTTGACAATAAATGTCCCACATGTGCTAAAGCTTTAAAGAATAAAAAAGCATTGGCTGCTCATTTAAGGTTCAAACCAGTGTGTCATGAAAATTACACACAACGTCAAAGATATACCGTTGTTGAAAAAAGAGCAGATGCGTTACAAGCAGGTGATTACATTTTACAAAATGCTACAAATCTTTTGCCTGCAAAAAGTCAGCTTCATGTAGATTTGGCTTATTTAAGTGGTTTTTTTATTGGTCAAGATTGTCGCAAGGGTGACAAAATACGATTTTCTGCTGTTTCCAAAGAACCTTTAGAAAAAGTGATTAAGATTTTAAGCCATTTTTTCAATTGTAAGCTTGAACCTATTCAAGGGAAAAAACGGGTAAGCATAGAATTTGAACGTTCATTGGTTTTAGAGTTTCTATCCCAATATCAATTTAGTCGTGAAGAGAAGATATCCATTCCCACCCGTTTAAAAGACGCATTATCAAAAGAAAATATTTATAGTTTTCTGGCTGGATTAATCGATAGTAATGGGCGTGTTGATAAAAGAGAAGGGAAAATTGAATATTTCACAGTATCTGAAAAAATGGTGAATGATATTGTTGAAGTCTGTACGATAGCAGGTGTTTTAGTCTCTAAAAAGTATTTGAAACATAATATGTACAGAGTTTTGATTTCAGCTTATCAAGCCACATTATTCAAAGAAAAATTGCCTTTGCAACGAAACAAAGCATTGATTAAGGATGCATTCTCTAACCGGGTGAAACGACAATTACCTGTTGTTAGAGTCTTAACAACATCAAAAGTTGATGTGAAAGATAAGGATTTTTATGATTTAACCACGCAGAATAATCATAATTATCTTGCTGGCAATAACAGTTTTGTATTTATACATAATACTGTGTTACATCTGTATATGAATGAACGTATTTCAAATGCACAAGCGTGTAAGACTTTAGTACGCACAGCATTAGAAAATTACCGGTTACCTTATATTACGGTCACCCCCACTTTTTCAATTTGTCCCGTACATGGTTATTTATCTGGAGAACATGAATTCTGTCCCACTTGTGACACAGAGTTATTAATAAGAAAAAAAGGAGAATAAAAAATGATTGACGCAGAATTGCACAGCTCACACAGTCAGATTAATGTGGCACTGTTAAAAGACTCTGAACGGACTCGTACAGAGGTATGGACACGTGTGATGGGTTATCACCGTCCTATTTCTGCCTTTAATCCAGGCAAACAAAGTGAACATGCGGAACGTGTACATTTTAGAGAAAATCATTTTTCGTAGTAGACTGTTAAGGGTGTTTTTTTGTATTTCAGTATATTATAATATACTGTTCAATAATATGAATAAGTATTACAATACATGAAGCCAATAACACATACCTCCTTATCAATTGGAGGTTTAACACCGTTTACAACGATAGATTTTCCGAATCATTTAGCTGCCGTTATATTTTGCCAAGGTTGTTCTTGGCATTGCGGCTATTGTCATAATACACATCTATTACCGTTTAAGTCTGCTTTATCATGGGAAAGCATTGAATCTTTTTTACAGCGTCGTCAAGGTTTGCTTGATGGCGTTGTGTTTAGTGGTGGAGAGCCTACGTTACAAAAAGGATTATTAGAAGCCATACATTATGTTCAAGACTTAGGATTTAAGATAGGTCTCCATACTTCTGGTATCAATTCTAAATATTTGGGAGAATTATTACCCTATTTGGATTGGGTTGCACTTGATATTAAGGCACCTTTTGCACGTTATTCAACGATTACAGGGGTTCCTGATAGTGGGATACAACCTTTAGAAAGTATGATGTTAATACTTGAATCGGGTATCGCATACGAATGTCGAACAACGGTGCATCCCCATTTATTAAACAAAGATGACTTATTGGAATTGGCGACATCATTAGTGGATTTAGGGGTACAACAGTATGTTTTACAAGATTGTCGTACCGCACATTGTTTAGATCCCTCATTAGAAAATTTAATCTATAATCCCATTTTAAAAGATGAGCAATTTATACAGACTATGCGGACTATTTTGCCGAAATTGCGTATACGGTGATGTTACTTATGTCAAGTCTGTTTGATGTGTTTCATAAAAATTAAAAATCGTTTCTACGACTTCATTGGCTTGATCTACTACTGTGATTAAGTTTAAATCTTCAGGTTCAATTGTTTTATGGACGACTAATGTGTTTTTAAACCAATCAAGTAAACCCTGCCAAAAAGCACTGTCTACTAAAATAATGGGAACTTTTTGACTTTTACGCGTTTGTGCTAAAACAATAATTTCGCCTAATTCATCTAAGGTTCCAAAACCACCGGGCAGGACTACATAAGCGGATGCATATTTAACCAACATGACCTTACGTACAAAAAAATGTCTGAAATTCAAGGACATATCTTGATATGAATTCATTTTTTGTTCGTGTGGTAGGTTAATATTAAGGCCAATGCTTTGTGATTTTCCAGCCATAGCACCTTTATTAGCAGCCTCCATAGTGCCTGGACCTCCCCCAGTAACAATGGAAAAACCTGCATCAGATAATTGATGTGCAATGTCTTCAGATAACACATAATAAGGATTATCGGGTGCAAAACGCGCTGAGCCAAATAGAGTGACTGATGGTTTAATATTTGATAATTCTTCAAACCCCTCTACAAATTCCGCCATAATTTGAAAAACACGCCAAGTATCTTGTTGTACATTCAATACCTTATCCTCATTGTTTACGCTTATTCCAACGGGCCACATCTTCAGGACGATCAATATCCCACTGTGTTGGCAATTCATGCCATTGCATGCTTAAATCTCGTAACCGATTTCGGGTGACTTTTAAGACTTGTGAGGTTCCCCAAGGAATATTGTTTAATAATTCAGGTGTTAAAGTTTGCATTCCTATTAACACATATCCACCATCTTCTGCGGGTGTTAAGACAATACCTTGTTTTAAAGCCACAAAAGCTTCTTGAATATGGGAGATTGAGAGCGTGGGACAATCGCTCCCTATTAATACAGTTG
>DAOVZS010000051.1 GCA_030635005.1 Thiomargarita sp.
CATCGCAAACCGATCTATTTTCACCGTATGCACTGGTTTTTCATCACTTTGACCATTATTACTCCCCATTTTAAAAGAACCGCCCTTAATCCATACCATTTGAGGTCCTTCAGTGCCATCTTTTAAACGATCTCGGAATACACCGACACTCACAGGTAAGAGTGTTTTTTCAGCCTCAATCCGTGCTAAACGGGCACTTTCAGCTTTTTCTTTTGCGACTACTCTTTTCCGTTCGACTTCTTCGCTTTCTCTTTTTAAACGGGCAATCTCTTTTTCTTGTCTTTCCTTTTCAGCCTTTTGTTGCGCAGCAATTTTTGCTAAACGGGCGTTTTCCTTATCCTCTCTTTCTTGTTGTAAACGGACTTCTTTAGCCTTTTTTCTCTTATTTTCCTCAACTTGTTTTTTCAAGGCAATTTCTTTATTTTTTTCATCTAACAAATCTTGGGTTTCTTGTTTCGCTTGTGCAATTTGCCACTTTAAACGTTTGATTTCATTCGAATCTTCTTTGATAACTGGAACAATAACAGGTGTACTGACCACTTTTTTAACGACAGATGGCGGGATACGTTTTTTCTGATCCAACACAAACACAAAATCTCCTAATGAAAAATCATAGCCTTGAATTTTGCCATATTGGGGATGTTGTTGAGACGCATGTTTGGGCACCTCATTTGCCAAATAAAAACCCAATTCTACGCCTGTGACATAACCATCTCCATTTAAATCCCCCAATTTATAGCGTAACGCATTCACAAAAGCAGGTGTAAACACACTTTCAGAAGGCACCATTTCATCCGCATTACCTGCTGTAATAAATTGACGTGCGGGATTACTGATCGCTTCGGTGATATAAGGAGGTGCGTTCGTGCCCGCTTTATTTTGAAAAACAGTCCCCGAAAAACAACTGTCAAATAAAAATAACGCATGTTGTGCTTCAATTTCTTTTGCCCACGCATTAATCTGAGTCATACTAATCGCTGTTTTAACAAACGCCTGTTCTTGACCTTTCACATTAGGATTCGGCGCATCAATGGGCACAATATAGCCTTTTTTACCCTCAAAACGACTATGGCCATGTCCCGAAAAGAAAAATAATAAGCGATTTTTAGAATCATAACCATAATTCTTAATAAAATCCTTATAACTTTTCTCTAAGTCTACTGCATTTAAATTAAGATGTTTTTCCACCACAAATCCTTGTTCTCGCAACACTACTGCCACTTTTTCCACTTCCCCCGGCACCGTGCTTAAAGACGACCATCCATTAATATAATTACTTTGCCCAATAATCAAGGCATAACTGTTTATATACGATAACACCATATTATTTTCTGGATCTAATACTAAAACAGGTTCAGCTCCCCGTGCTTCTTCCCCACCAGGTGGCTCTGATGTTTTAATAGGCGGATCAGCGATGCAAGCTGATAAAATAGGGAATAAGAGGAAAAGGATGTTTTTCATGGTATTGTTGCTCTTTTGAGTAAAGGATAGAGTATATCATATATATGATGTATGATTCTTATTTGACGTTGTACCTAAACCCCTTGCGAATACAAGCCCTGAAAGGGCGACATATATCAGCCTGGGGCAACGCCCTAGGTATTATGAACTTTAATCCACAATTTACTGTCTTCAAGATAAGGTATGATCACGTTCCCTGTGACTTTTTGTGCAATTTTTTGTAAGAATGGCAAGCTACGTGCTGCGGGATTAGATATTCGTAAACGTTCAAGCGTGTCTTCTGTCATCTGTGTATCTTTTCCACCTTCTTTTAATTCTAAAATAATTTTTGTACCACTTTCAATCTGTTGTGTGGGTGTGAATAATAAGGCGACTGCGAAAGGGGCATAAAAATCACGATGTTTGGCAAGTGGGGCAGGAAAAGGATTGTCATAACACACTAATAATACGGGGATTTTTTCTACCACTGCTAAGGTACTGGCTTCTAATAAACCTGCTGCAAAAGAAGCGTCATAAGCAGATATACTCAGGGAAGGGAGGGTGGATTGACTGGCAATTGCCCAATAGCCTGCTGGGGCATTATGCACCGAATTATGAAAATAGGTGGGAGAAACTGGGCGGTTGGGTAAGCTGAGGGTGTGACAAATATTATCAATGACTTCAGTATTGCCAGCATCGGATGCAAAAACAGTACTTAATTGTTGTATGGGTAATGTGGATTGTTCGGTCGCTTCTTGCGCGACTTGTAACGCTAATTTAATGGTTTGTGTGGTGCGACGTCGGAGATTAGGGGGCAATAGTTTGGGTGAAAAAGCAGGCATGTCAGTGACTTGATAGGAAGTCAAACCTGTTAATATCGGAATACTGTGAAGCCAACCCAGTAAGCCCGGTGCTGCTAAAGCAATCGTGTTAAGGTATAATTCCATTTATAATCTACCCAATAATAAACTACAATTACTGCCTCCAAATCCAAAAGAATTGCTCATTACAATATTCACAGGCTGGCGGTGCGTTTCAAGAAGGATATGGGCGTTTAAGGTAGGATCTACTTTTTGTGTATTTAATGATTGTGGCATAAAATTGTGTTTGATACAGAGAGCGGAAAATATGGCTTCTGTAATACCCGCTGCGCCTAAAGTATGACCTGTCCACCCTTTAGTGGTACTACAAGGCGTTTGTGTTCCAAAGATATGCGTCACCGCTTTATCTTCAGAAGCATCATTAGAACGTGTGCCCGTGCCATGTAAATTGACATAATCGACTTTGGAAGCAGGCATTTTTGCCTTATCTAAGGCGTGTTGCATGGCAAGAATGGCCCCTTTTCCCATAGGATGCGGGGTAGAGATATGATAAGCATCACTACTTTCGCCATACGCTAATAATGCAATACCTTTATCTTCAGGTTTGGCAATTTCGAGCACTGCAAAACCTGCCGCTTCTCCAATATTAATGCCACTACGGTTGATATCCCAAGCTTGACAGGGATCTTTTGAAATTAATTCTAATGAATTAAAGCCGTATAATGTGGTCAAACATAAACTATCTACCCCTCCAACGATAGCCGCATCACATAAACCTGCTTGTATATAACGATAAGCACTTGCAAAAACCTTAGCACTAGAAGAACAGGCGGTAGAATGTGTTACCGCAGGTCCTTTAAGGGCTAAATACTGGCGCACAAAGTCGGTAAGGGCATAATTGCTATGCGTATAACGATATTGAAAGTGATGCGGCAGTGCACCTGTCACAGGATCGCGGTTTTGATAGGCTTTTTCGGTATGTAAAATACCTGAAGTACTGGTACCCATAAAGACACCGACACGGTGTGCACCATAACGCATGCGTATATCAGAGACGGTTTCTGTAAAATTATCTTGTTCTAAGCCCATCTTTGCAAGACGGTGATTACGACAATCAAAGGCGTTGTGAATGGTTTTTTCTTCTAAACCATCCACACGTCCTATCCAAGTCTCTAATGTAACGTCTTCAAAATCACACGCACGTAATCCTCCGTTGCCTTGCTGTAAAGCATACAATGACGCTTTGATACCTTGCCCTAAGTTATTTGTCAGGGTATAGGCGGAAATAAATAAAGGTGTCATAAGCTAATCATCAGTCACATGTTTATCAGAATATTTCAAACTCCAAGACAATGCAAAACCCGCCATTAACGAATATTTTTGTTCTACAAGGGGGCTGTCTTCAAACACACTCCCTTTTAAATCATCATAACGTATAAAAGCACCGATAAGTACATTTTTCACTTGCCAACTGAGGGAGGCAGCCATTCTCAGACCACTGTATCCCCCGGATGCTTTGTATTGGGAACGTCCTAAAGTGGCATATTGAGCATCTACACTATAATAATAATCGTGATAGGGTTGCGTCGCATAAAGGGGACCTATATCCATGCTTACTTTTAATTGATGTGCTGTATTCTCAAACACATATCCTAATTTGGGATGACATAACCAACCTTCATTGTGAATATTAAGATGGGTCACATCTGCGGAAAAAGCAGCACGAACAGGCATTATAAAGCTTAAATTGTGAACAATATCAATTTTAAGGGACGGTCCAATTTCAAAGACAGAATCTAAATCTGGCATGCCATGACGTATCGTATTATCATCACTATCTACGGGAACAGCTCCATCCATACTGATATCTAGTAGTATACGCTTGGACTGGAAGAGTATGCCCCGTAGCCCATCCCTATCTGCTTTAAGCCGTTCTCCGCGATACACAAAATAGGGAAAAGGTAAGAGATAATTTTGTTGATTTTGAGAACCACGATAATGTGGAAAATTAAGCCCTGCCAACCCCATACCAAATTCCCATAACGGTGTAGCCTCAATATTAGAAATCATAATACTGGAAATGATGAAAAATAGGGGTTTGATCATTACATTTATAAGAACAAATAGTTTAATAAAATTAAATCAATTTCAAGATATCAACAAATAAAATACGAAAACAGTACAATAAGGCAATAGCTCCAAACAATAAATGACCCGTTTCACTTTCTCCTTGTGAATCTTTGAAGGTTAAACCATGATACGCGACCATCCCCGTGACCATCACAAAAATATAATCAACCACAAAAAATAAGCCTCATGTTAAGGAATCGGTATCTCTTTAATAAATTGTTTCACCCTGTTTTGAGGATTCTGTTGTTCAGCCAATTCAGCCAAACGATGTCCAATCACACCGGGTAATACGATTTGTACATCTTCAGGAATCACATGATCGCGCCCTTGCATGAATGCCCAAGCTTGCGCACTGCGTTGCACCGCTAAACCCGCACGCGGTGATAATCCTGTTCTATAACGAGGGGATTCACGACTAAATTCTAAAATAGCTTGTAAATAATCGATTAAAGCATCAGCGACATGAACTTGTGGCACTGCTTTTTGTATTTCTAGCAGTGCTTGAAGGGTGATTTGTGGCGTAACCTCTGCAATGAGATCGCGACGATCGCGCCCTTTCAGTAACGCACGTTCTGTTTTATGATCAGGATATCCCAGTTGTAAACGCATCATAAAACGGTCTAATTGTGATTCAGGAAGGGGAAAAGTACCGATTTGGTGTAACGGATTTTGAGTCGCTAAGACAAAAAATGGCTCGGGTAAGGGACGTGTTTCCCCATCTACAGTCACTTGTTGTTCACCCATGGCTTCTAATAAAGCACTTTGTGTTTTAGGAGTCGCACGATTAACCTCATCAGCCAACACCATTTGGGAAAAAATAGGTCCTGAATGAAATTTAAATTGCCCGCCTTCAAAAATAGACACGCCAATAATATCCGCAGGCAATAAATCACTTGTAAACTGAATCCGTTGAAAACGTAATCCAAGGACTTTGGCGAAAACATGGGCTAATGTTGTTTTTCCCACACCGGGGAGATCTTCAATCAATACATGTCCACGTGCAATTAAACACGTGACTACTAAGCGAATTTGTAATTCTTTACCCAAAATCACGTCACTGATTTGGGCAACGACTGTATCAAGCGTTTGTTTGAAATTTTGCATGTATTCTAAATCAATTGTCCCATAGCCCCAATCATAATCGTGACTATACCTAACCATAAATTTAAATGAATTAAATGACGAATACGTGTTAAATGTGTGCCTGCTTGAGGAAAATCACTCGCTGCAATGGCTTGTTTTAATTTAGGAAAGGGTAAAAAAAAGATATAGACAAAAATGACCGTCATCACGGCTGCAATTGTCATCATAATATGAATATAGAGACCCGTTTTCATTGTATTCATCCCAAAACCAGTCACCCACAACAGGATGACAGAGCCCCAAACCCACGGAAAAAAGCGTGTTAAGACTTGTGACATCAATGGCAAACGCAACGGGGGATCGAGTAAACTGGTTGCAACGGGACGTAGTGCAAAATGAGCAAAAAACATACCCCCTATCCAAATGACCGTTGAAAAGAGATGTAAAATAAGGGCAATTGAAAAATAAATAGCAGAAGACATCTTATAATTTTCCTACAAATAAGTGAATAAATTGTTTTTTTATGTATACACATCAAACGCGTACGGGTAATACCATTGTAATGGGAATGGGCAAAACGGGACTCGCCTGTATCCACTTTTTAACTGCAAAAAATATATCAGTATGCGTGATGGATAACCGCATCACACCACCCGGTTTAACACGCTTAAAGCAGAATTTTCCTCACATACCCTATATTACAGGTCATTTTGATGCAGAACAATTGGAAAAAGCCGCAGAAATCATCATTAGCCCCGGATTATCACCGCAAGAACCTGCTTTAAATAAAGCCAAAGCTGCAGGCGTTCCCATTATCAGTGAAATTGAACTCTTTGCCCGTTATGTGAATGCACCTGTTGTCGCAATTACGGGTTCAAATGGTAAAAGTACCGTCACTACTCTTTTGGGAGAAATGGCAAAAAATGCAGCTTGGAACGTACAAGTAGGCGGAAATTTAGGCACGCCTGCGCTTGCGTTATTATCTGTGCCTGCGCCAGATCTCTATATTATAGAACTTTCCAGCTTTCAATTAGAACATACTTTTTCATTAAATCCCAAAGCGGCTATTATACTGAATATTAGTGCCGATCATCAAGATCGTTATGCAGACATTGCAGCGTATATTACTGCGAAACAACGTATCTTTCAAGGCAACGGCACGATTATCATGAATGCTGATGAGACTGTAATCAGCCCTATTCCCCACCGTACCACCTTAAATTTTAGTCTACAGCCTGATCAAGGTGATTTTAGAATATCAGATGCTTATATTGTTCGTGTACACAATCAAACAGTTCATAAGCTATTAGCTACCCACAAAATACGCTTACAAGGTACAGCAAAACAAGCAAATGCCCTCGCAGCCTTGGCTTTGGGAGAAGCGGTAGGTTTACCACTCACTGCAATGTTAGACACGTTACAAACGTTTAAAGGATTAGCGCATCGATGTGCTTGGATAGCCCATAAGCAAGGTGTTGATTGGTATAATGATTCAAAAGGAACGAATGTGGGGGCAACCATTGCTGCCATTCAAAGTTTTGAAAAACCCGGAAAAATCATACTGATTGCTGGGGGAGAGGGTAAAGGTGCTGATTTTACACCTTTAACGCACATTATCACACAGCATTGTCGTGCTTGCGTCTTAATTGGGCGTGATGCTCGCCTCATTGCTGATGTGTTACCCAATAATACACAGGTACATTATGCACACAGTATGACAGAAGCGGTGACACACGCTACCCGATTAGCACATGCTGGCGATACGGTGTTATTATCACCCGCTTGTGCGAGTTTTGACATGTTTAAAAATTATGAACACCGCGGCACTGTATTTGAAGCTGCTGTGAATTGTGAGTGATTTTTTATCTCACTACTAGAAAATAAAGGGGCATCACCGCAAATCCTGCAGGCACTGTAATGGCAAAAAGTACGCCAATTTTTTGAAGTAGCGGTGTATATTTTTTATGATGAAGCCCCAGTGTTTGAAATGCACTTTCAAAAGCATGTAGCAGGTGAAAACTCAGAAAGATCATGGCTATTATATATAATAGAGCACTCCACCATTCTTGTTGAAAAAAGGTTTGTACTAACCAATACATATCATGATAATCAGTACCCGCTGCTATCGGCAGATCACCTTGAAATTTATATCGATACCAAAAATGATGCAGATGTGTGACTAAAAAAATAAGCACCCCTGATCCTGTTATGCCCATATTACGTGAAAACCAACTGCTATTAGCATCAGGGCGATTGCACACATAATCATGGGGGCGGCTTTTTTTGTTATATTGTGTGAGTTTCCAAGCACTGTATATATGTAACACAAAACCTAATACTAATACAATTTCAGCCATGCGTATGATGAGCGCGGTGGACATAAAATGGGCATACGCATTAAACATTGCCCCATTATCTGCTTTAAATAATAATAAATTTCCCACAAGATGTACGATTAAAAACGAAATTAAAAATAATCCTGTGAGAGACATGAGGACTTTTTGTCCAATAGAGCTTGAAAGTGTTTGCGTAAACCAATTCATATTGAAATAAGGAAAAATAGGGGATAAAAAAAACTTGAAAAATGAAAGATTATAAAGTGCCCTCCTTTTCCATGCGTATGGTTGCCAAATCATATATTTGTAACAACTGTTCATCCTCATATAATACAGATTCTGGGATTTTGGCAGCCATGTCTACAATGATATGATAGTCTTGATGTGACCACGATTTTTTAAAACCAGCCCGTATCACTTCTAAACGAAATCCTTTTAAACGTTTTTTATCACAATATTGTTTAAATTCACGTAATAAGTGGGTTTCTCTGATTTTCTCTAAATCTAAGGCTTGATGCGGATCAGGGACATACCAACGTTCAAGGGCACGTTGTTGTAAAATAGGATCTTCTGGGGTTAAATGTCTGCAGTTCAAAAAAGTCTTAAATAAATAGCTTTGAATTTGAGGGGGCACGGGTGCGTTACCGTCATATTTTAAGAAATTGAATACTAATAAGCTTTCCAGCTCTTGCATCAGTTCATATTTTTTCCAAGATGCCCCAATAAGTTTCGTAAATTTTGGATGGATGTCTTGATGCGTTGAAGGACATTCTGTTAAAAAAAGGCGTAACCAATCAATCGCACTGCGTTCATCTGACACAAAGATAGCCATTTGAAAACGTATTTTTGAAGAATGACGCTTGTGTTCATACACCTTAATTTGATCATGCAAAAAAATCATCCCATCTTTTTCGTGAAAATGAACGTGTAAGCCTGCTTGAAATTGTTGGCTAGATAAAGGAACAGGATAACCTTGACTCATGAAATAAGCAACGGTACGATCATATAAAATATGCGGTTCTCTTTCTACAATAAATTCAAGCATAGTGCCATGACATTGCGTAATAGGTAAATATTTTAAATGGCTCCGAATAAAGTCCCAAACACTGGATACGGTATCCACATCTTTTGGCTTATAAGCAGAAATGCTCAAATCTTGTTTGACTGCTGTCGTGGTGTTGACAGCTTTGAAACTACCCTGTTGTTTATCTAAAGCGGATACATTGGCAATTACAAATCCCGCTTCCATCAAAGTCGTTTGCAAGGTATTCCAAATCCGTGCTTGCGTATTTGAAAATACTATCGTCATCCAGTGCCCCGGTTTCAAAATACGAAAGGATTCTATAAAACAGTCCCGCATTAAGGCTTGATAATGCTGTAATTTTTTGCCTTGTGCTTTACTAACAATGGCTTCGGGTATTGTGTTGGTAAAGACTTGGATCCAAGATTCCCAAATAAAATTCAGCTCTGAATACATTAAATTTGAGCCAAACGGGGGATCGATAAATAAATAATCTTGTGAATTTGAAGGTATTGCTGTTAAATCGCCTGCATTTTGCGATGTAGTATAGACTTGATATCCTGATAGAAAGATACTTTTTTTGATTGAACGTATTTTGCCCGTAATCGCATCTATCATGTGTCTTTCCCCATTCAAACTGGGAATATACAATGTTCCTGATAATGCCCCAAATGAGTACACACCCCTTTGTGTCAACAATCTTTGAACATTCACTTTAACCATTTTTGTTGAATAGGACATACTGCTTCTCAATATGGATTGAAAGAGATGAAAAAAGGATGATTTCAAGGTTTTGTCACGCATTAAGGCTAATACCCAGATATTGCGTTTACTATAAAAATGATGCACATGCGTGATTCCGAGACGACAAGGTTCAATCGTTTTATCCCCTTTTGGCAAGGCATCCGTTGGAAACCAGTACGGAATATCACTATTCTCTATTTTATGTAATAAGGCAATATCATGGTCATCGGGTGTTTTTGTGAAACGTGTGTGATTAATGGAATAATGAATCAATACGGGGACTTGTTTTTTTTGTCGAATGATGTCACCGAGGGCTTTATCAAAATAGGTCGTCCAAGCACGTTCTAATGTGCGTTTAGTCAATAAGGCTTTACAATGTGGACACGGAAAATGTGGCTGTATTTTGGTATCTTTGACAGCAGCATTCCAAAAAACCACCTCTTGAGCACATGCGGAACACATAAAGACATCTGACCATATCGTATCATTAATACGCCCTAAAGTAATAGACATGGGGCACTCCATATCACCTAAGACTACTTTTTGAATATCTTGGGGGCTACATTCTTGAGTCGCATAATGTAAGGTATGATACATCCATTTACATTCTGCCTCAATGTCTTCTACTAGCTGCAAGGCTTCTTGTTCAAAAGAGAGGATATCTACGGGTATATTATAGTTATAAGCGATAAAAGTTGCCGCAGGTGATAAATCATTTAAAATGGTACGACGTACGCCTAATTTAGAAAAGGGTTTAAAAATAATCTGACCATTTTCATCCTCTTCAGGTGCGTTAATCGTGCCATCAATCAATATTTGATAGCCTAAGGCAAAAATTGCAGATCTATCTCCGCATAATTGTGCTGCAACCGCTGTCATACCCGTACCACAAAATCCATCAAATACCACATCACCGGGTTCGGTATAATGTAAAATATAATGCATGATGGTTTTATGAGGGAGTTTGGTATGATACGAGTGTGCATTATAAATCGGATGATTTTTGCCTTCACTGACATCAGCGGAGAATGCTTCGCGGTGATAAGTCTTTTGTATCGTTGCCCATTCTGCCATGATATCAGATAGCCAAGGATTGGGACAGGCTGTATAATAAGGCGGATCAGAAATGGCTATAATGGCTGCATCTGTTGCTTTTGGAAATCCTGAAATCTTTTTGAATTCAGTATCTTGTAACTTTTTTTCAAGTTCTTTTTTGAAATAATGTCGTCTGGCGTCATGATTTTCAAATGTTAAGCCTAAACATTGTACAGGTTGAAGCGTCGCGATTTCTTGTAATAAGTAAGCTGTTGACATGTTCTTTTCAGGACGTAATTTTAAAAGGTTTAATCATGAATGCGCATACACTTTTTCGTCGTTTACAAGCACAAAATCCACATCCTACAACAGAACTCAATTATAATAGTCCATTTGAATTGTTAATCTCGGTCATCCTTTCGGCACAAGCGACTGATAAAAGTGTGAATAAAGCCACAGTCGCCTTATTTAAAATTGCAAATACGGCATCCACAATATTAGCATTAGGTGAAGAAGGGCTACGCGATTATATTAAAACGATTGGTTTATATAATACAAAATCTCATTATATCATTCAAACATCTGATATTCTGATCAAACAACATGGC
Organism: Thiomargarita sp.; assembly: GCA_030635005.1. Lineage (GTDB taxonomy): Bacteria > Pseudomonadota > Gammaproteobacteria > Beggiatoales > Beggiatoaceae > DAOVZS01. Next base: position 11,219 of record DAOVZS010000051.1, read on the forward strand.
GGTGAAGTACCCCATGAGCGGTGTGCTTTAGAAGCATTACCCGGTGTCGGTAGAAAAACGGCGAATGTGATTTTAAACACTATTTTTGGGATGCCTACGATTGCTGTAGACACGCATATTTTTAGAGTCGCCAATCGCACAGGCTTAGCCCCTGGTAAAACGGTGCTTGAAGTTGAAAAAAAATTATTAAAAAATATACCGAAAAAATTTCATCAAAACGCACATCATTGGTTGATTTTACAGGGACGTTATATTTGTTTGGCACGTAAACCTAAATGTGATCACTGTATTATTGTAGATTTATGTGAATATGAGGCTCCACAATGACATGGCACCCTACCGCTTCTTTAAATGCATTACATGTGCGTGCAGATTTATATGCGAATATTCGTGATTTCTTTAAATCTCGTCACGTGTTAGAAGTAGAAACCCCCATACTGTCAGCAGCGTGTGTGCCTGATCCCATGATTGAACCGATACATACGGACACATTATTTTTACACACGTCTCCTGAATTAGCGATGAAACGATTATTAGCAGCGGGCAGTGGTGCGATTTTTCAAATTACAAAAGTATTTCGTCAAGAGGAATCGGGGCGGTGGCATAATCCTGAATTTTCGTTGTTAGAATGGTATCGTCCTGATTTTTCTCAAGATGATTTAATTCAAGAAGTCGATGAATTTTTACAAACACTTTTGCAGTGCCCACCCGCTGAGTGTGTGACGTATTGTGAGGTTTTTGAACAATATACGGGCTTGCATCCCTTACACAGTGCTTTATCTGACCTTCAAAATTATGCGGCTAAATTTGGTTTACAGGATTTGGATCGGGATACGTCTTTAAATCTTATTTTGTCTCATGATATTGAATCCCATTTAGGACACCAGGCGCCTCTCGTTATTAAAGACTTTCCATCCAGTCAAGCAGCACTGGCTCGCAAACGGACAGATAATCCCCAATTAGCAGAACGTTTTGAAATTTATATTAAAGGCATTGAATTAGCCAATGGATTTTATGAATTAACAGATCCGATTGAACAACGCCAACGCTTTGAACAGGATTTAGCGAAAAGGCGACTGCTTAATTTACCCCTTTATCCCTTAGATGAACGTTTTTTAGCCGCCTTATCGGCAGGAATACCCGATTGTTCGGGAGTTGCGATAGGCTTAGATCGTTTATTAATGATAATGATGGGGGCTTCTCATATTAATGATGTTTTAGCATTTCCTATAGACTACGCCTAATGAAACTACTTGCCATTGATACTTCTACTGAAGCATGTTCTTGTACCTTATCCATAGAAGGTATCGCGCATACACGTGCCGTTATTGCCCCGCGTCAACATGCGGCATTGATTTTACCCATGATAGCAGAATTGTTACAGTTGGCAGATTTAAAACCAACTCAATTAGATGGATTAGCCTTTGTCTGTGGCCCTGGTAGTTTTACAGGCGTACGCATTACAGCAGGTGTGGCGCAAGGGATTGCGTTTGCCGCTGATATTCCAGTGGTACCTATTTCCTCTTTAGCGACTTTAGCACAAGCTGCCCATATTGAATATGGTGTTGAACAGGTTTTAGCAGCGATTGATGCACGTATGAGCGAAGTTTATTGGGGACGTTATCTTATTGATGCATATGGTATAATGCGTTGTAACGGAGAGGAGAGTGTCTGTGCCCCCGATAATATAAGTATCCCGACTACAGGCACATGGCATGGGACAGGGAGTGGATGGGCGACTTATTCTGCAAAATTAGCACCTTTAATAGGCAATATGTTGTATCATTATCATGGTGATAAATATCCACAAAGCCACGCGATGATACCCTTAGCATTAGCCGCCTTTCAAGAAGGGAAAGCTGTCAGTGCCGAACAAGCGTTACCTGTTTATGTGAGAAATAAGGTTGTGCAAACGACCACATAATAATTATTTTTTAAGATTAACCATAAGGAAACATGTTATATGCTAGCAATAAAGGGGCAAACTGATGCCCCCATTAAAAATCATGAAGACGATACATTAGATTTAAAGAATTATGCCGATGCCTTAGGTGCTTTTATTAAAAATGCGGATACTCC
>DAOVZS010000164.1 GCA_030635005.1 Thiomargarita sp.
GTGTGTTGTAAAAGCACCATAATCGTTTGACGCACTTTTTCAGTGTTTTCAGGAGGCAGCCCTTTTATATTCAATCCCAAAATCGAAACACGATGTTCTTGAAGTTTTTCAATATTTTTCATAATTATAATCCATTATGTCTTAGTCACTGATGTTACGCACTCTGATTCTAAAAAACATATTTCCACAGAGTACGTAACATCAGTGAATGGTAATGGGGCAGTGCCCTAGGCGTAACTCCCCCAAATAATTACATTAAATTAATCATTTTTATCGTCGCTTCAATCGCAGCCATGTTTTGATCACGGTTGACAGCACGTGTGGTTAATATCGTTTTTTCTCGTTTAAATTGCCACGCAATGACGGCTTGTACTAAAGCATCAGTTTTGCCACCTGGTGGTATCGTCACTTCATAATCGACTAATTGTGGAATTGAAATATGACATTTTTTTAAGATCTCTTTTAAAGCAGTCATAAAAGCATCATAGCCCCCATCACCGTGTGCATACGCATCCATTATTTTGTTATGATAGCTACATTGTATCGCGACTACAGATTTTAATTCATGCGTCGAATTGATGGAGCAATGTAATAGCTGAAACGGTATTTTTGCAGGCATTTCAAACATATCGCTGATTAAATAGGGTAAATCTTCTGTAGTAATCACTTCTTTTTTATCACCCATTTCAACAATTTTGTGCAATAGAACTTGTTGTTCCTCCTTTGTTAATTCAATAGACAGCTCTTTTAAACTCATTTCTAAATTTGCTTTGCCAGATAATTTACCCAGTGCATATTTTCGTTTTCGGTCAAAACGCTCAGGCACCAAGCGATTGCCATATAAATTGCCTTTTTTGTCGCCATCGGCATGAATACCAGCTGTTTGGGTAAATACATTTTTTCCATAAATCGGTTTTGTATTGGCCATGCGTTGCCCTGAAAACATTTCAACCATTTTTGAAATTTTATACAATTTCTTTTCATCTACACCCACATCACAGGATAAGAAATCTTTAATCCCAGCCACAACCTCATCTAAGGCAGAATTTCCCGCACGTTCCCCCATCCCATTAACAGTGGTATGAATCCCTTTAACCCCCGCCTTAATGGCTGCAAGTGCATTAGCAGTGCCGAGTCCATAATCATTGTGAGCGTGAAAATCAAAATGTACCTTAGGATATGCTTTAACCAGTGTAGATACATACTCATAGGTTTCAAAAGGATTAAAAATTCCCAATGTATCAGGCAACATAATTCTTTGAACAGGTAATTGTATTAAAGCCTCAATAAGCGTATGCACATAATCAGGAGATGTTTTAATGCCATTAGAAAAATCTTCTAAGTAAATATTAATATCTATCTCACAATCATGTGCGTAGAGAATGGTTTCTGTAATCGCTTCTATATGTTGTTTAGGTGTTTTTTTCAGTTGTTCAGTACAATGTTTATAAGATCCTTTTGTCAATAAATTAAGACGTGTGATGCCAAGCGATTGTGCCCATTTGACTGATTTATCTTTATCTACAAAACTTAAAATTTCAAATTTATCAACAAGATCGGCTTCTTTAGCCCATTCAATCATTTTCAAGACTGCTTTTTTTTCACCTTCCGACACACGCGCAGAAGTGACTTCTAGGCGATCCACTTTAACTTCAGAAAGCAAAATTTTTGAAAGGGTCAATTTTTCCTCTGGCGTATAAGAGACATTTTGCATTTGTTCACCATCTCTTAAGGTGGTGTCCATAATTTCAATGGTATTCATCGTTGAATCCTCAATTTTACTTAAAAGCACGTCCCTTCCACAACACATAAATGGCGGGAATGACAAATAATGAGAGTAACGGTGCAGTGATCATACCCCCTACCATAGGCGCAGCAATCCGTTGCATCACTTCTGAACCTGTCCCATGTCCCAACATGATGGGATATAATCCTGCAATAATCACCGCAACTGTCATGGCTTTGGGGCGTACCCGTAACGCAGCCCCTTCTATCAGAGCAGCTTTTAAGTCTTTTATATTATTTAATTGATTGTTGGCTTTATGTTCAGCAAGTGCTTTATCTAAATAGACTAACATAATCACGCCAAATTCTGCGGATACACCTGCTAAAGCAATAAATCCAACACCCACGGCAATAGACAGGTTATATCCTAATAAAAATATAAGCCAAAATCCACCGACTAAAGCAAAAGGTAAGGTAACCATGACCAATATTGCTTCACCTATATTACCAAAGGTAAAATACAATAACAGCAAAATAATAAGTAACGTTAAAGGGACGACTTGACTTAATTTTTGTTGTGCACGGATCATATATTCATATTGTCCTGCCCAAGTAATTGAATATCCAGCAGGTAACGGTACTTGTTCTGCAATCACTTTTTGGGCAGCTTTTACATAAGATCCCACATCAACACCGCGAATATCCACATAAACCCAAGCATTTAATCGTGCATTTTCGCTTTTAAGCATGGGCGGACCATCCACTATTTTAATCTCAGCGATTTGACCTAAGGCAATATGTGCACCTGTAGGCGTCACTAATAATAACGCGTTCAAATCTTCTATATCATCACGCATTTCTCGCGGAAATCGTAAATTGACAGGATAACGTTCTAATCCTTCTATGGTTTCTGTGATATTCATACCCCCGACTGCCATACTAATCACCGCATTAATATCAGAAATATTTAAGCCTAAACGGGCTGCTTTGACTCTATCAGGCGTGATATCAATATAACGTCCCCCTGTGACGCGTTCGGAATAGGCAGAAGTTGTCCCCTTAACCTGCATAATCACAGTTTCAATTTTTCGTCCAATTTCTTCCATCACTTTCAAATCTGAGCCTGCTATTTTAATCCCTACTGGCGTTTTAATTCCCGTGGCTAACATGTCAATACGTGTTTTTATGGGCATTACCCATGCATTGGTTAATCCGGGAAAATCGATTAATTGATCCAATTCTTCAATTAATTTTTCCACCGTCATCCCTTCACGCCATTCATTTTCAGGTTTTAATTGAATAATCGTCTCAATCATGGTTAAAGGTGCAGTATCTGTCGCCGTGTCCGCACGTCCTACCTTTCCAAAAACAGTTTTAACCTCAGGCACACTGGCAATAATGCGATCGGTTTGTTGTAATAATTCTTGTGCTTTACCAATAGATAAGCCCGGTAAGGTAGTAGGCATGTATAATAAATCCCCTTCATACAATTCTGGCATAAATTCTGTTCCTAAGCCAGTTGCCATTTTTTCAGTGATTTTTCCAGTAATAAAGGGATAATCTGTTTTGTCTATATCAAATAACTGGAATAAACGATTTGTACCTAACAAGGGAATCGCAATCGTCAACAGGGTTAAAAAGGCTAAAAAAACAGTGGTTTTAGGTAAAAATAAGACTAATTTCAGCAAAGGTTTATATATCCCTATTAATAACCAACTGATCGGATTATGTTTTTCACTGGGAATCCAACCCCGAATAAAATAGCCCATCAATACAGGAACCAATGTAATAGATAAGCCAGCAGCAGCAGCCATCGCATACGTTTTAGTGAATGCTAAAGGGGCAAACAATCGTCCTTCTTGGGCTTCTAAGGTAAATACAGGTATAAAACTTAAGGTAATGATTAATAAGGAGAAAAATAATGCAGGTCCGACTTCAACAGCTGCGGTGCTGATCAATTGCCAATGTTCTGTATTCGTAATTTTTTGTTTCGGATGTGCATGTCGCCACTGCTCAATGTGTTTATGAGCATTTTCAATCATGACAATCGCCGCATCTACCATCGCACCAATCGCAATGGCAATCCCACCTAATGACATAATATTGGCATTAATCCCTTGTTGTTGCATGATAATAAAGGAAATAAGCACACCAATCGGCAAAGTAATAATCGCAACCAAAGCGGAACGGAGGTGAAATAGAAAAATAAAACACACTAAGGCGACGACAATAAATTCTTCAATCAGTTTATCTTTTAAATTAGTCACAGCCCGTTTGATTAAAGTCGAACGATCATAGGTTTCAATAATTTCGACACCAGGAGGCAAGCCCGCTTTAAGAGAATCTAATTTCTTTTTAACAGCTGCAATCGTTGTTAAGGCATTTTCGCCATAACGCATGACAATAATACCGCCCGTCACTTCCCCTTCTCCGTCTAAATCTGCGACAACCCGACGCATTTCAGGGCCAATTTGTACGGTAGCAATATCACGAATAAGTAAAGGCGTTCCTGTCTCACTCACAGCAATAGGGATAGTTTCGATATCTTGAATAGAGGATAAATATCCTCTAGTTCGAATCATATATTCTGCTTCAGCCATTTCGATTACCGATCCCCCCACTTCTTGATTGGCATTTTTAATGGCTTGGCTGACGACAGAAAGTGAGAGATTAAAAGCACGTAAGCGTTCGGGTTCGATAATAATTTGATATTGTTTTACCATTCCCCCGACAGAGGCGACTTCTGCCACACCTGGAACGGTTTGCAATTCAAATTTTAAAAACCAATCTTGTAGGCTCCGTAATTGGGAGAGATCATGTTGTCCTGTACGATCAATCAGAGCATAAGAATACACCCAACCTACCCCAGTCGCATCAGGACCTAATCTGGGTTGTACCCCAGCGGGTAAGCTAGAGGCTGCTTGATTGAGATATTCAAGCACGCGCGTTCGTGCCCAGTACATATCGGTGCCATCTTTGAAAATGACATACACATAAGAATCTCCAAAAAATGAGTATCCACGCACGACTTGAGCACCGGGAACAGCTAATAGCGTTGTGGTAATCGGATAGGTGACTTGATCTTCAACAACACGGGGAGATTGACCAGGATAACTGGTTTTGATAATCACTTGAACATCTGAAAGATCAGGAATAGCATCTAAGGGCGTGTGCTGTAGTGAAAATAAGCCCCAACCCGTGATGACAAGTGTTGCGATTAAGACTAAAAATCTATTATGAATAGACCAATGTATGACTTTTTTTAACATAGTTA
>DAOVZS010000151.1 GCA_030635005.1 Thiomargarita sp.
GATCCTGCTTTACGTCCTATGAGTGATATTGATTTATTGGTTAAACCCCAAGATGCCATACGTGCCCATCAATTATTGAAACAGCTTGGTTTTACAGTACCCAATATCAAAGATAAATGGATGCAACACCATCATTTACCTGAAGCTCAGAAACAACAAGATGGCATTATGGTCATTGTTGAAATTCATCATAATGTGTTTCACCGCGCATTACCTGTGTCAATGATATGGGCGGATACGCACCGACCTTTTATGCCATTTTCATTGGGAGATATGACCGCTTTTACGCTCAGTTATGAAGATATGTTGTGGCATTTGTGCCATCATGCGGTTATTTTGGGAGAACCCTTTAAATTAATTTACGTCGCTGATATTGTTGGGTTTGCAGAGAAATTTATAGACAAGATTGATTGGAATGTGATGCATCAACATCATGACTTTATTATCAATACATTAGCACTGTTAGGTGAATTGACTGTACTTAAGCCTGCCTTGATCCAACGCTTAGAATTACAGGAACACCGTAGCACCTCTCAAGGTATTGGAATTATGTATACAGGATGGCCTTTGATAAAAATAAGTTCAAAACCTAAGCACTTACGAACATTAATTTTTGATAGCTTTTCGGTATCTGATTGGTGGTTACGATTACATTATGGACGCAAAGCACATCAATCAATGTGGTTTTGCCGTTATATCACACATCCCATTTATTTAGTCAAAAGAGCTTTAAAGCGACTTTTATTTCAGATTTAAGCAGACATGTTTTTTTCTATTATTATTGACATTACCTTGTAAAGTAGCCTTGTTCAATTCATCAAGTATACCATTCAGTTGTTTAAAATGACCATACACCATATGACATCCTGATACTTGTCTCGCAAGTTGGCTGATACTGGGGAATCCATGCGCCGGAAGATTACGTGCATTAACATGGCAAGTCATTAAGTGTAATCCCAACTGTGCGGCTGAAAGTGCTTGAATAGATAGTTTTGCACCGCTTTGAAAGACAGGAAATAGAATTAAAGAGAGTTTTTGGTCAGAAACGGGACGATTTACTCCAAATAAATGATAAGGTAGCAATGATAAACGGTTATTTTTTACATATTTTTTTGTGTTATCATTAAAATTCAGCAGTGAATTGAGGGGATCCATATTTTTGATAGGCAAGGGACGTGTAAAAAATTCAATAGCCCCTTTATCTATGGGTAGATAAATTAATTCATCTGTTAAATAATCAAATCCTTGCGATAGCAACCAAGCTGTTAAAGTACTTTTTCCAGCCCCCGACACACCAGGTATCCAAATTGTTTTTCCCTGTTTTGCGACAGCAGCAGCATGCAAAATAATACCCTTAGAAATATTATAAATGAGTGCTTGAATACTTTGTGCCATCAATTGATTTGCGAGTTCGACTTCGCTAAGCCCAGTCTGCCCTTGTAATGTCCATTGATCCGTTTTGAAGTGAGCAATTTTGAAAATTTGACGAAGGGTTCCTGACGAATTTTGAGGAATGTCTGCAAAAAGAAAATCAATAAGTGTGGTAAGTTCGGGGGGATGTTGAATGATGACGTACTGTTCTGCAAAAGCGACCTTGCGTGCTATCATGTTATAGTATCTCATGTATGGGCTTCTAGTATTAGAAGCCCTAGGTCATCAAGAGTAAATTATTTGGCTTCGATTTGATAATATTCCATCAAAATCTTGGCAACTTCTGGACGAGAAAATTCTGGAGGAGGTGCTTCGCCAGCTGCTAACATCGCACGTACTTTAGTCCCTGAAAGCAGAATGAAATCGTCTTTAGTATGATCAGGCACATCACGCATCATGACTACTTTGTTCAATTTCTTAGAGTAGGCGGTATGATCAGCACGGAAAATTTGGATTTCAAGTGCGCCTTTAGGAACTTGTGTATCAAAAATTTCTTGGGCTTCAAATTTGCCATAGTAATCACCCACACCTGCATGATCACGACCAATAATGAAATGAGTACAGCCTGTGTTTTGACGGAATGTAGCATGTAATACGGCTTCACGAGGACCCGCATACAGCATGTCAAATCCATAACCTGTAATCATGACTGTATTTTTTGGGAAATAAATGTCTACCATTTTACGAATAGAAGCATCACGTACTGGGGCAGGAATATCACCGGGTTTTAATTTACCCAGCAACATGTGAATCAGAATCCCATCTGTATTCAGTGCTTTTTGTGCCATGCGGCATAATTCTTCATGGGCACGATGCATAGGATTACGTGTTTGAAAAGCAACCACACTCTTCCAACCATGCTCTTGAATTTCATTGCGAATTTCTACAGCGGTGCGAAATGTGTCAGGGAAATCTTGTTGGAAATAACTGAAATTTAAGACTTGAATAGGGCCTGAAATAACATATTTACCATGAGATTTAAAGGTAGCCACGCCAGGATGTTCTGCATCTAAAGTACCATATACTTTTTCAGCAATGAAATCACTTTGAGCATCGGTGAGTTCTTCAATTGCCTCAATGTCTTGAATGGCTAATACTGGATTACCTTCCACATTAGGATCACGTAAAGCAATACGCTTAGCATCTTTAATCGTTGAGATATCATCTACACGGTTAAATACAGGAACTGGCCAAAATTGACCACTCGTCAATTGCATTGTGTCAGCTACACTGGTTGCATTGGCAATATCCATATAACCTGTTAATGGGTTAAAATAACCAGCACCAAGCATGACTGCATTTGCAGCAGCGGCTGAAGTAATGAGCAATGAGGGTAAACCTTCTGCTTCTTTGTTAAGTTCATGGTGTTTTGCTTCATCATAAACAAATAAAGGATTTAAGGTATCAGAGCCGAGTGGCTTTATCATTAAGTATCTCCAAATTTACATATAAAGTATTAATTTTATATATTAACAGATTGTCAACAATAAATTAAATTAAAAAAAATTATGGATATTATTTATTTAAGAGAATTGAAGATAGATACCGTTATCGGTGTATTTGATTGGGAACGTCAAACCAAACAAACGGTGATACTTGATTTAGAAATGGCTACAGATATTCGTAAAGCTGCTGCCACGGATCAATTAGATGATACGCTGAATTATAAGGCGGTGGCAAAACGTTTAATTGATTTTGTCAATCATAGTGAATTTCAATTGGTAGAAACGCTTGCAGAACGTATCGCTGATATCGTATTAACGGAATTTTCTGTGCCTTGGATACGGGTACAATTAAATAAAGCTGGGGCTGTACGGGGGGCACGGGATGTGGGAATTATTATTGAACGCGGGGAGAAATACTGATAATGGCACAAGTGTACATCAGTATCGGCAGTAATATTGAGCCAAATCGCTATATTCGTGCGGGTTTGGCGGATATGGAAGAAAATTTTGGTACTTTAACCTTGTCTACAGTCTATGAGAGTGAGGCGGTGGGTTTTAAAGGGGATAACTTTTATAATTTAGTGGCAAGATTTGAAACGGATTGGGATATTACTCAGGTAATGCGTACTTTGCGACTTATTGAGGAGCATAATGATCGCAAGCGTACTGATAAACGTTTTAGTGCACGTACTTTGGATTTGGACATTTTATTGTATGATGATTTGATTATTGAAGAGACAGTGCCCCGTGATGAAATTTTGAAATATGCGTTTGTACTGTTACCCTTATCAGAAATTGCGCCTAATCTTAAGCATCCCGTTACCCATCAGACTTATGCTGAATTATGGCGTGATTTTGATCAAAAAGGATATGAATTATGGCGTGTGGAAGGGTTTTAAATGTTAGATTACAATCCTCTTCATCATCCGTTTGAATTACCTGTTCAAAAATTACGTGTTCATTGTGTCACAGATCGTCCTTTATTTTTTCCTGCACATTCGGGGAGTACACCGGGCACTACCTTATCGGGTGCTTTTGGCAGTGCATTATGGGAAGCCGTTTGTTTGAATCATTGTCAAACCTCGTCAAAAGAACCCCAATGTCAACATCCTGAAAAATGTAGGGTGCCTTGGCTTTATAAACCTTATTCTAAAATACACTGTAGAAATTTTGCACGTCCTGTTTTATTACGTGCGATTGCATTAGAAGAGAGTGAGCCTGTTGAAGTCTTCATTTTAGAAGTCACTTTGTGGGGACGACATGCTATCGCTGCATTGCATGACGTGACAAAGACTTTGCATAAAATGGGTGAATTAGGCTTAAAAGCAGAAAATAAAGTGGTACATTTTCAGATTACCAAAATTGAGACGCAGCCCAGTATCACCTTAGCACAACGCATTCAAACTTTGCCTTTAGCACATTCTGTTTTATTAGAATTTCAAACGCCTTTTCTGCATCAAGAGAAAAATAAAGAGGGAAAACGTCAATTTTATTTAGATCAAAGCTTACCTATTGTGAATATATTGGGGAATGCTGCTTATAATTTAGTGGCGTGGGATATAGAAGATAGAGGATTATTATTAGATCGTGCAACGCGTCATAATTTAGCACGAGATGCACGCGATGTAGCTGGGGATAGTGCAAAAGAGATTTTACATCAGCGTTCTCATTTATCTCCTGTAGATATCGGCACCCGTTATTCACGCAGCAATCAACAAGAGATGTCATTACAAGGATTTGTAGGATTGGTAGAATTAACAGGGAATATTAAATCATCTTTACCGTGGTTATTGGTGCTCACATTGGCTGGCGGTGGACAAAAGCGTGCGATGGGATTTGGTACGGTACGATTATGGTTAGATGGTGATCTTTGATGATGAGGGGGGCAATCGCCTGTATTTATGGTATTATGTACTGAATCATAAATTATGAGGTATTTAAATCAGAAAAATGAATAGTATATTTAGAACCAATGAGTTTTAAAATTTTTTGAACCTCTTCAACTAAATGTTGAAAGGAAAGATAAGCCGAAAAGGGCAACCATTGATATTTTATGAAGCGCCATAATATTTCAATGATATTGAGTTCAGCAGAATAAGTAGGCAATGAGAGCACAGTAACTCCTTTTTTTTTCCATTCTGAGAGATGAATAATAAATTCAGCATTTGTGTGAATTGGGGCGTTATCTATGAGAACGACCAATCGGTTGCCAAGCATAAGGAACGCACGGTTGCAAATGGAATACTGATTCATCAAAAAACCATAATTCAATCTCAGATTCGTCATGTTTTTTTTATGCTTGAATTTCAGTTTGTGCGGTTTTTTTACAAATGTTTGATTGTTGAATCACTGACACGCTTATCCTTTTTTTTCAAATAAAGTGGCTATAATCATTGCTATGGAATCGTTTTTTATGGTCTCTATAGAATGTCTGA
>DAOVZS010000272.1 GCA_030635005.1 Thiomargarita sp.
CCAGGTCGCAACCGCAGGCACAGGCATAAACATAATCAATAGTCTGTGTTTGTGCCTTCGCCCCAACGGGGCTTAATAATATAGCCAGGGGTAGGTTTCGTGCTATAAATTATGCAACACATTGCAGGTATTGTTTCATTGAAATTAGCATGATGTGATATCTCACCCCTGGATCTAAAACATGGAATGATGCTTTTTAGAAACAGGGTGTGTAACATCAGTTATTAAGCCCCGGTGGGGCACAAACACAGAGTATTAAATCCCGAAAATTCTATAATCCCGTCAATTCTGATTCAGACAATCCTGTGACTTGTATAATCAGGCTGCGTTCACTGCCAGCTTGCAACATTTGTTTTGCAATGTGTAATTTGGTAGTGTGTTCAGATTTTTTCACTTGTTCTAAAGCCGCTTGTTTTTCTGCTCTCAATTGTGCATTGGCAGCCCTTATGCTCACCAGTTTTTTTAAGGCGACTTGTCTTTCAAGCTCCAGTTCTTCTTGATCAGCCAACCATCGTGATTTTTTCTCTTGGATATCCTCTTCAGCTGGGGTTAATCCTGCAGTATTCGCTATTTTTAATGCATGATTAATGGTTTCCTCATTAAGCAAACTTTTAGGAATAGACGTAAATGCTCCCGCTTGTTTGATAAAGTATATCCATTTATCAGCCATGGTGACGAGTTCATGTTCTGTTTTATTGAATTTTGGCAGTTCTACAAATACCATATCCATCTTATTATATGGAAATAGAACTAATTTTGAGACTTCCATAAATCCAAAATGTGTAATCACCATTTCTTTGAGTTCTGCGTCGTGTAACATCGCAAAATCTGTCACTGTTAAGGCGATTACCCGATTATGCTTGACATATTTGTCACCCGAACGTAATTGTGTAGAATATGCTTTCGCAAGATTTGATTGAATACGATTACCAAACCCGCCTTGATTGTAAGCTTGCATTTCAATCAGTACAGTAGTACCATTATTTAATTCTGCTTTAACATCAACATAAGTTTCTTTTAAACCTTCAAATAATGAGGGTTGATAGGGATTTATAATGGTTAAATCCACAATCACTTCTTCTCCTAAATCCAAAATTGCATTTAAAAAACTAATGAGAATATCTTTAGATTCTTCACTACCAAACACTTTTTTAAAGGCAAAATCTGTTCTCACATCTATAAATCGCATTATTTCCTCCTATATTTCTGATTCAGACTTCCTTTCTCAATTTTCTAATCCTAGTAATGGTGAGCTTTGTTTTTTGGGCTATGGTTTTATCATCTAATACATCTAATAAGGCATGGGCTATGTTGAGTTGTCCTTGTTGTAAGCCCTCAGCAATCCCCGCCTTCTTACCCGCCGCAATCCCAGCTTTCTTACCCTCCGCAATGCCTGACTTTTTGCCCACCGCAATGCCTGACTTCTTACCCTTTGCTATACCCGCTACCATCCCTGCCTTTATCCCTTTTTTCATCCCTGCGGCCATACCATCCGCTCTCCCCTCTTTAGCAAAACGTTCTTTTGCTTTATTCCAAGCAGCCTCATCTTTAATTTCTGATAATACTTTGGGATCAGCACTATATTTTTGAATCGTTGCAAGGATTTTTTTCCAAGGTGAATGTTGATATTCTGCTTCGTTCATTTCACCATCGAGTGAATCTTCAATAAATTGTAACCATTTTTTGATACGTTGCGGGGTTTTATCATTCACTTTACGCGGGCAAAGAAAAATTAAACGGTGAGGATATATGTCAATAATCTCCCCATCATCTATACTGACAGGATTCATGTCACTAATAGCACCACTGAATTTGATACTACCATCACGTGGTGTACTGGTAAGAACTACAATCGTATACACCGTGCGATCAAAACAGTATTCTTTATAACCGCCGACTTGTTCTACCATGCTGATTAAATGGTAGTATAAAAAACGATCAAAAAAATCCTCTGCTTTGACATGTTGTATTTCGACAATAATTCTTTTTTCTTTATCTTCTGCAAATAGATCATAAATGCTCCGTACAAATCCGATAGGCTTAGGGTATTCATATTCTGTATGGACTTTATCAACGGTAATATCTATGTCTAAAATATCTTTGACAAATTGACAAAATATATCGGGTTGCCCAAAAGCATGTTTAAACATGGATCCATATTTTAAAGGGATGACTTTCATAAAGAGATTCTCATGTGTGTGGGTCTGTAATTTTCAAAGATCACCATCTAACCATAATCGTACCGTACCAAATCCCATCGCACGCTTTTGTCCACCGCCAGCCAATGTGAGCACCAATAACCACGGTAAAGATGATTTAATATTCCCTGTTAATTC
>DAOVZS010000117.1 GCA_030635005.1 Thiomargarita sp.
ATTTATCGGGATATATCTTTTTCTGGGCTTCCTTTGGCAAGTCATCTTTGTCATCTTTTGCCTCCCAATATCCCCGGGGGACATTAGCAGTATAAAGCAAGACGCCGTGTAATCGTATGTTTTTTTTGGCTCTTTTTAGGGTATTCTCTTGAGTCAATACCCATTTTTGTTGTTTTGCAACAGATTCTAACAAATGCTGAAATGCGATCTTCACCGTACCTTCATGTTTTAAGGATAATCGATCATAATCCTTTAAATCGGCATGGTAAGCGGTGATGTGGGGCTGTGTGGTTTTGAACATGTTGTTAGTCTCTTTGGGTTTATTTATGCCTGTGAGTTAATTTTGTAAATTGGGCAGTATTCTAGGCAGGTTGGGTGTTCACCTGCCAGAAAAATTCAGACTTCTGCAGTGATATGCTCCATTATCGCATAACACAATTCTTGGCATCCTTTGCCTGATATTGCAGATATTTCAAAAACACGTCCCTTCCAATCTAATGCATCAACAATCGCACGACAATGCGATGATTGTTCATCTAAAGGTAACAAATCCAATTTATTTAACACTAACCAACGCTCCCGTTCTGCCAATTCAACACTATATTTTTCAAGTTCTTGTCTAATCTTAAGAATATCTTGAATGGGATCCCCCACAGGTGGCAGCGTATCTACTAAATGTAATAATAAACGGGTACGTGATAAATGCTTTAAAAATTGTGCGCCTAAACCTGCCCCATCCGCCGCTCCTTCAATTAATCCAGGAATATCAGCAATCACAAAACTGCGATCGACTTCAATAGAAACCACACCCAAATGAGGTTTCAAAGTGGTAAAGGGATAATCAGCCACTTTAGGGCGTGCCGCTGACACCGAACGAATAAAAGTAGATTTTCCTGCATTGGGCAAACCCAGCAAACCAACATCCGCTAAAACTTGTAATTCTAAACGTAATCTACGAGCATCACTGGGATCACCTCTTGTAATACGACGGGGAGCACGATTGGTACTGGTTTTAAAACGGATATTGCCTAATCCATGTGCACCGCCTTTAGCCACTAACAATGGTTGTCCCGATTCTACCAAATCACCCAAACATTCATCTGTATCTACATCATAAACCAATGTGCCGACTGGCACTTTAATGAATAAATCAGGACCTTTTCTGCCCGTACATTCACTGCCTTTACCATTTTCTCCATGTTTTGCACGAAATAAACGGGTGAATCGAAAATCAATTAAGGTATTTAAAGCAGCATCTGATACCACATAAACATTACCCCCATCCCCCCCATCTCCGCCATTAGGTCCGCCAAATGGGATATATTTCTCACGTTTAAAACTGAGACAACCATCCCCTCCCCTACCTGATACCACTTCAATAATGGCTTCATCGGCAAATCTCATAATACAACGCTCTTGTTTAAATGTTCACGAATACGACGAAAATCTAATTCAATATCCCACGCCTCTAAATGCGTCCGTCGGTTGAGATATAAAGCAAATCCTGCAGCAACGTATAAGGGTTCTATAATCCCAATCACAAGGATTCCAAAAAATAATCGTATGATATCTAGCGTCATACTGACAATGACGTTTTTTTCATTAAATAGAATATCCCACAAAGAAAACCAATATTCACTATAAAGTGAGGGCGTCATGAAATATAACCATCCAATGATTGATAAAGAGAGCAACCATTCAAAATGAAAACTGACGATCGTCAACCAACGCGCAGTACTCCCTGTATTTTTATGTAACAGTTGAGAGCGCTGATGCAGCACCTTTCCTTTCAAACCTTCTAATTGTAAAATAGGTAAATGAAAAGAACGTGCTAAGTCAAAACGCCAAAAAGTCAAAGATAACAATAATTTAGTATTCAATAATCCTTTAAAATAGTGCAAAATATTAGGCTGTTCTCCAAATAAGGCTGCACTGAAAAAAGACAATAATATACGATCATACGCTGGTTTTAACCACCATAAGATTAACATTGCTGTTAAAAAATGATGTGCATAGATGAGAAATAAGCATAAGAGGAAAACAGGCAACATGACCATACACCATATTTTCCATAAAGGTTTCCACCAAAAATGTACCATGCTAAAGCCTAAATCAATGGATTCCCAATGATTACGCGGGCGTACTACAGCTTCCATACGATCAAATTGCACGATGACGTCCTACTAATATAAAATATTCAATAACTAAAATCCACAGGATAACACCGACACTATATTTGATTATCGGTTCAATAGCCATGCTAGAAGACCAAAAAGCCTCCACAAAAGCGGCTAATAATAACATGATAAGCACTCCATATACCAATATCACACTATGTTCTGCGGCTTGGCGTAAGGCTTCTAAACGTGTGAATCGTTTGGGTGCAATTAATGCGTATCCTAATTTCAAACCTGCAGCCCCCGCTAAGATAATCGCAATTAATTCTAAAGCACTATGTCCTGCTACAAAAGAATAAAATGGAACGGTATATCCAATATGTGTGAGATGCCCCGCCACACTGCCAAGATATAAACCATTAAACACTAGAAAGAATATAGTCCCCAATCCAAAAAATATCCCACCTGCAAACATTTGAAAACCAATACCAATATTATGTTTAATATAAAAACCAAACATTAAAAAGTCACTATCCGAGGCACGATTACGCCCTACATGAGAAGCATTGGGCTGATACATCGATTCTAAGTCGAGCACTTGTTCACTATTCATCAGATTATAAATCAATTCAGGGTTGAGTTGTACGCTTATAAACATCACCAGAAAACTGCCCAAAAAGAATACGCTAGAAATTCCCACGAATCGAGATTCCTGACGTACTGTTTGGGGAAATCGATATGCAATAAAGTGGATAAAATGGCTTATAGGATGGCTATGTGTTTTATAAAGGCGCTGATGTCCCCGTAAAACGATCCGATGGAGTCGTGCAATTAAATGCGGTGTATAATGACGATCACGTGCTAATGCTAAGTGTTGACATACTTGGCGATAGTGTCGTGGAAATTGAGCGTTCTCTTTTTCTTGCTCTAAAGATTCCCATTGCTGTTGATGATGATGTTCAAAAGTGCGTTGTTTCATTTATTCCCTATTAAACTATTCGCAAATTGATAAAGCATTTTAACACCCCTTTTTCCACTCGTGCCTGTTAAAGGCGTGACAATATTTGCCAATTCTATTAATCGTGATTCTGGTAAAGAAGACGATCTATCTGCAAAATTAATGAGGGCTTGTTGTTCTTCTAAAGTTAAAGGTACGGGTAAAGAGACAGGAGATTCTGCCATCCAAGCAGTGTCTTTTTTCAAGGATACATGCTCTTCTTCATAAACAACCACTGTCCCTGCAGCTAAATCCCCTATTCTTTTAAAATCATGATTCATCAACATTGAAATCAGTCCAAACCCATAAAGAAAGGGTAAAAAATCTACAGCCCGTAGTAAATTGCGTACCATGGCATTTGACCAATTTACGGGAACCCCTGATTCATGTAATACCTTAATATGCATTGCCTGTTTACCCGGAGTCGCACCATCTCGATACACTTCAAATAAGACGGGGTAAAACCATTCCAAAATAAAGATGGATATCAAGAACAATCCAATACCCAAATCACCTAAATTGAAAGTCGTAAAAAAATATAAAAGTATCATGTAAATCAGAATACGAAGCGCAAAATCAAGACACCACGCCAATGCGCGGACCACAGGTCCAGCTACTCTAAGCCCTAATTCAATGCCTTCGGGTGTTTCGACGGGACGTGTAGTATCAAGCATTACGTTCTTGTTCAGATGTGACGCGAGGCCAAGCTGATAATAAGGCTTTGACTAAAGTCGCTAATGGAATTGCAAAGAAGATCCCCCATACTCCCCAAATTCCGCCAAATACTAAGACAGCGACAATAATCGCAACGGGATGTATTTTGACGGCTTCATAAAATAATAAAGGCACTAAAATATTACCATCAAGAATTTGGATAATAAAATAACTGCCTGCAACCCATAAAAAATTAGCATCAAAACCCCATTGTACATACGCTACAATTAAGACAGGAATCGTCACTACTACAGCACCGACATAAGGAATAATGACGGATAATCCCACTAATACGGCCAATAATGAAGCATAATCTAAATTAAAATAAACAAATGGAAAATAGGTGAATGTGCCTACTAAAAAGACTTCATATACTTTTCCTCGGATGTAATTGCCCATTTGTGAATCCATTTCTAGCCAAATTTTTGAAACTACTGTACGTTCTTTAGGTAAGAAACTGACTAACCAAGTGACAATAGTATCCTTATCTATTAAGAAAAAGAACACCAATAAAGGGACTAATATGGAATACACCATTAAAGTAATGATAATGGGAATGTAATCTAAGGTATGCGGTAAAATGGTTTTGCTGAGTTCATTTACCTTACCGCGTATAGATTCAATTAAACCATCTACTTGTTTATCTGAAATAATCGGATAATTTTCGGGTAATTCTTTTAAAAATTTGTACGCTTGGCTCACCATCGATGGGATTTCTTGAATCAACTGTGTTAATTGGTATTCTATTAAGGGTAATACGACCACAACAATAAATATCAATAAGGTCATAAAGGTTGCATACACAAGAAACACCGCTAAAACACGTGGAAAATGCCACTGCTGTAAACTTTTAATAACACCATCTAGTAAATACGCAATCACTAAGCTCACTAATAATGGGGCGAGCATGGTGCTCATGGTCATTAAAATGGTAAAAAATATGAGTAAGCTAGCAGCTATAAATACTGCTTGTGGATCAGAAAAATAGTGGTGAAACCATTCTTTTAAAACTTTTATCATGTTGGGATGCCATCAGTGTATTTTTGATAAGATCGTACAAATAATGTTTCGAGTTGATTAATAATATCTATTTTATCACGTCCATGCAAAATATGCTCACTCATTAAATGAGACGTTTCATTTAGCATCACCGCCTTATCCAACATAGGATAACTCTTTGAAAGACGCTTAATGGCTGCAATTACAGATTCTTTTAAGGGGCGTGGTGAAATTTGAGGTTCTTGGGGAAGTGTCTCAACAATACGACTGTGTAAAAATTCAGCAAATTCTAATAAGCTGTGTTGTTGTTCTGACGGTAATTTCTTAATAATTTTTTGCAATTGTTGTTGTACTGTCATCTTTCTCCTTATGAGAGGGGGGTTATTGTGCACACTGTTCTACTGCAGCCAACACATCCTTTAATATTGGTTTTTTGGTAAAAGTTAAGACTTCACCCGCTGATACTTTTTCAAAAACACCTTCTGCCACATTAGCACTTTCATAAATGAGCAAAATCAGATCACGTCGTTTGGCTTCTCGTACCTTTTTTAATTTACGTTGTAAATATTGCGGATGCCAAAATCCGATAATCTCAATCAAAGCACGTCGTCCATCTTTGTTATGTGTCAAAGAAAAATCAGGGATCATCACCGTATCGCCCATGACAATCAATTCATCTTCACGTGCTAAGGTCCATTTTCGATTGACGCCATTATATTTTGCCTCAAACTCTGCTGAAAAATCTTCTTCTAATCGACTGTCAAATAATTTGGATTGTTTAAAATGACTTTGAAGCGGGGTAGTGTTATCTAACGTATAGTGTAAGGATTCTTGACGATCAGGCGGGTGTATAATCGCATCCATACGCCAATTTTGACATAACAATAAAGCGGGTAGAAATTTAGCAAATTGTAGCCCATAACGCATGGTTGATTTGACAAACGGTGAAATAGGACCTTGTAAAATGATTTTATATCCTGAGGGTGTCATAGGATAAACAGTATGCATCAGTTTAAATAACTTGATAAATTTGAATAAATCTTTATAGCTGTCTTGTACTATCATTTCAACTTCACAAGCCCAATATAAGACGCCACGGGCGACTTCTAGGTTATAACGTGCAATGACATCACTGGGTTTCATCATGTCACCGGTACTGAGTAAAATTCTTTCTTCAAGTAAGTCAGCAAATAAACTGTGTTCAATTTGTTGACTGCTTTGCTTAAATTGTGCGGCAGTCTCGGCGATCACTTCTTGTCGTGTTTTCAGACTTAATAAATCGTTTTTAACGGATACAGGTCCTTTTTTAAATAATGCTTGCCGTAATATTACAGGATTAATAGCGGGATTATGAGCGAAAATACAGCGACTGGTTAATACCTGGGCTAAACCCCGAATGATGCGATAATCTAAACTGTCTCCTTCATAAGCACGAAGTTTATCATTTAACAGTCCCCTAGTATGTCCAATATGCGTTTTAACCAGTGCGATTAATTCTGTCGCAATATTGAGATAGTGATAATCTGTGGGCAATGCGAGTGGCTTTATTTGATTACCCCGTTTTTTTAAACGGGGTAGAATGAGTTCAGATTTAAGCATTTAGGCTTTAATTTCTTCTGATAAAATCAGTGCAATGCTCTCATCATTCACAGAAACAACAGAATGAATCATTTTGTTATGGATGCCTTTATGTACAGCTGATA
>DAOVZS010000222.1 GCA_030635005.1 Thiomargarita sp.
CCGTACTACTTTAGCTAATACGGTTTGTCCAAAAATAAGACCGCCTAATGTGGCAGTATCAAAGGTACTAAAGCGGTGAAAAGGACTTGTAAGTCCAGTGCGTTGTATCGCAGCATTGATAAAATTCAAATCAAAAGACGGATTATGCCCTACCAAAATAGCACGTGAGCATCCATGTAATTTGATCGCTTGATGAATGGCTTTAAACATCATTTTTAAGCCCTCTTTTTCGGGTACAGCAAAACGAAAGGGATGATAAGGATCTACGCCTAAAAATTCCAAAGCCGCCTTATCAAGATTTGCACCTTCAAAAGGAATTAAATGACAAAAATGTGTTTGAGAAGATTCCCATATTCCTTGAGAATTGAGATCTAATATCACAATAGCGATTTCTAATAAAGCATCACCGTCAGGATTCAAACCCGCTGTTTCAACATCAACAACAACAGGTAAATAGCCACGAAACCGCTTGGCTATCAGTGATCGTGTGTTTTTTGCCATTAGTTTTGTTTCCAATAAATGTCTGTACCAGCACGAAAGGGAATGACTTTTTGATGACCAAACTTAAAATTTAAAGGCATTTTCCAGGTAGATTTTTCTAAAGTAATTTTTTGGGTATTACGAGGCAATTGGTAAAAATCTGCACCATAAAAACTCGCAAACCCCTCCAATTTATCAAGTGCATTGACTTGTTCAAAGGCTTCCGCATATAAGGCGAGTGCAGCAGGTGCGGTGTAGATACCTGCACAACCACATTTAGATTCTTTATCAGATTGGGCGTGTGGGGCACTATCGGTGCCTAAAAAAAACTTAGGATTGCCACTGGTTGCAGCTTCTAATAAGGCTTGACGATGATGTTCACGTTTGAGTACTGGTAAACAATAATGATGGGGAGATAAACCACCCTCAAACAGTGCATTACGGTTCATGAGTAGATGATGTGCGGTAATGGTTGCAGAGATATTATGATGCAAAACATAGTCTACTGCTTCTTGTGTCGTAATATGTTCTAACACCACTCTTAATTTGGGAAAATGTGTTAATATGGGATCAAGTATCTCATGAATAAACACTTTTTCACGATCAAAAATATCGATATGTGCTGTCGTTACTTCTCCATGTATTAATAAAGGGACATCATGTTGTTGCATGGCTTCAAATATTCCCCAAACTTGTTGTAAATTTTTAACCCCCAGTTCAGAATTTGTGGTTGCGCCTGCAGGATAATATTTAAGAGCGATAACATGTTCACTGTTTTTTACCTGAATAATGTCTGAAATCGAAGTGTCTTGTGTTAAATAAAGCGTCATAAGGGGATTAAATCGACTCTCAACAGCACAAATTTTTTGACGATAGGCTAACGCTTGTGCAACTGTTGTAATCGGGGGCTTTACATTAGGCATAATAATCGCACGTGCAAAACAACGGGCTGTCGCGGAGACTATTGACGTCATATTAGCCCCATCACGTAAATGTAAATGCCAATCATCAGGTTGTATTAATTTTAGCATAAGCCCTCCAAATTACCGTAGCAGGTAAAAAATAGATTTTAGAATTCCTATATTATATATAATATCACATCAAAAAAACAGGCATGCCCATGAAAACATTTAACACCGCAGGACCTTGTATTCCAGAGGATCATTACCTTGTCCCAATTACCCCAAAATTTAAACAGCTCAAAAAACTGATTGATAATAAACGCTATTTCATATTACATGCCCCCCGTCAAACGGGTAAAACCACCCTAATGTTACAATTAATGGAGGATTTGAATAAAGAGGGCAAAATATATTGCTTTATATGTCAATATAGAAGCAGCACAAGCTGTTCGTAATGATGTTGCGGCACTCAATGAAATAATTATCAGTGAATTTGAAACAAATGCGAGGATTTATTTGGATAAAACTCTGATACCTCAAGAAGATTGTTTTAAAATTCGTTCCATGCAAACGGGCATGAGCCTATTTTTAAGCCGTTGGTGTATGGCGTTACCCAAACCCTTAGTCATTTTAATGGACGAAGTGGATGCATTAATTGGAGATGGGCTGTTATCAGTATTAAGACAATTGCGTTCTGGTTATAACAAACGTCCCAAAGCATTCCCGCACGCCTTATGTTTAATAGGATTACGTGATATTCGAGATTATAGGATTTTTTCAGACAGTACACAAGATTATGTGATTGGCGGTTCTGCGTTTAATATTAAAGAGAAATCGATACGTTTACAAGATTTTACATTTGAGCAAATTCAAGAGTTATATGCCCAACATACCCAAGATACAGGTCAAATCTTTAGTCGAAAAGCCCTACAACACATTTTTCATTTGACACAAGGGCAACCTTGGTTAGTCAATGCTTTTGGACGAGAATTGTGTTTTGATGAGTATGCACTTGATTGGAGCAAAGAGGTTACCCAATCAGATATTGACACTGTCGCAGAAATTTTAATCAAACGACGTGATGTTCATTTAGATCAATTAGCTGATAAATTAACAGAACCCCGCGTTGCTAGAATTATTGAATCTATTTTAATCGGTGAAGATAATCAAGAAATCACCGAGTATCTCAGCGAAGATCAACAATATTTAATCGATTTAGGCTTAATTCGTGTTGGCAAACAAGGCTTAGAAATTGCCAATCCCATTTATCGTGACATCATTCCAAGAGAACTCACCGCTTATCGAGAAAACATGCTCGGCATTAATCCACAATGGTATGTGTTAGCTAATGGAAAATTAGACATTAACAAAGTCTTATCTACCTTTATTGAATTTTATAAACAACATAGCGAGATGTTGACCAGACGTAAAACCTATTCAGAAGCAGCCCATCACCTACTCTTTATGGCATGGTTACAACGCATCGTTAATGGCGGTGGACATATTAACCGAGAATATGCTGCAGGATTAGGACGACTCGATTTATGCATAGAATTTGCAAAGGAACGCTTTGCATTTGAATTAAAACTAAGTAGAAAGGATGCTTTAACCTTAGGCACGATACAATTAACAGAATATTTAGACAAACTCAGTTTAGACACCGGTTGGTTAATCATTTTTAGTCGCGGTAAAATTACAGATTGGGACAAAGTAGGTAGAATGGAAGCGGTGAATAATAGAGTGACAGTGATTTGGATGTAGCAGGGAGTCTTTCTTCGGTTTTGCCTTTATCCTGTAAATTCTGACTTAATAACTGATGTTACGCACTCTGTTTCTAAAAAAATATATTTCCACATTTTGAATCCAGGGATGAGACATCACATCTTGGCTATATTATTAAGCCCCGTTGGGGCGAAGGCACAAACACAGTCATAGACGTACAGGCACAGTCAGAAACTCAGGCA
>DAOVZS010000036.1 GCA_030635005.1 Thiomargarita sp.
AACGAGCACATGGCACACTAAATCCAAGAGTGTTTGATTATTCGCAATGGTTATTTCAACATCACATCTTAGCAACGGGCACAGTGGTACGTTCACAAGGCAGCTTATTAAGTGAACCTGCATTTTATCATATAGATAATATACGGTATCGTCTTGCAAAACAGATGAGACACTCATTAGATCATCATCCCAGTACGGGTGTGATACTTGCCTTGGCTTTGGGAGAAAAACAAGATATTTCCCAAACGCAATGGGAAATTTTAAGACAAACAGGCATTGCACATTTAGTCGCCATTTCTGGTTTGCATATCGGATTTATTGCTTGGTTATCGTTTGGGATAGCCCGTCGATTTTGGGGACGTATGGGTCAATATCTCCCAGCCCCCTATTTTGCTGCAATCATTAGCGTATGTGCTGCTTTTGCTTATGCCCTTTTAGCAGGTTTTTCCTTGCCCACACAACGTGCTTTAATGATGGTGATTGTAGTCGTTTGTGCCATGTTATTTGCACGAAAAATGGCAGTGTCTGATATTTTCACGATCTCTTTATTAGCAGTCTTAATATGGGATCCTTTGTCCGTTCTTTCCGCAGGATTTTGGCTGTCTTTTGGAGCAGTTGCGGTGATCATATATGCCGTGACAGGTAGAAAAGATCCCGGAATCTCATCTTTAACACGTTGGGGATTAGGGACTTGGAGAACGCAATGGGCGGTGACTTTAGGTCTTTTTCCGATTTCCTTATTTGTATTTAACTACTTTCCTTTAGTCTCTCCCATAGCAAATGCCATAGCCATTCCTTGGGTGAGTTTTGTCATCGTCCCTTTAACCTTAATCAGTACGATGTTAATGTCCATAATGCCAAACGTCGCCACTGCATTATTACTGTTAGCAGCCCATACCTTTGACGCCTTATGGGTTTCTATAGAATATCTTTCAAGCTGGGGCGTCTGGCAACAACATCAACCGCCCTTATGGACCATTATTGTCGGCATGGTAGGCGTGGCTATTATATTGTTACCCCGTGGATTTCCCGGAAGATTTTTAGGGATTATTTGGCTATTACCTATATTTTTAATCCCCCCGTCGCTGCCTAAACGGGGAGAAGTGTGGTTTAGTTTATTAGATGTGGGACAAGGATTATCAGCGGTGATACGCACGCAAAACTATGTCTTACTCTATGATACAGGCACTGAATTTAGTGGGAAAACGGTTGTTTTACCCTTTTTACGTACATTAGGAATATCAGATATTGACACACTTATCATCAGTCATGATGATCATGATCATAGTGGCGGTGTACCCACGATTTTAAAGAATTTTAAAGTCACACAAGTCTTAAGTGGCGTCGCACAACCCTATAGTCAAGCGTGTCAAACAGGACAATATTGGCAATGGGATAATGTAGACTTTGAAATATTACATCCCCCTGCCCATTTTTGGACAAAAAAAGATAATAATTATAGTTGTGTCTTAAAAATTAGCACCGCAGGCGGCGTGATTTTATTAACAGGAGATATTGAAAAATCAGTAGAATATCAATTAGTACAAAATGATCACACACAATTAAAAGCAGATATTCTCGTTGTGCCCCACCATGGCAGCCTGACCTCATCCACCCAATCTTTTATAGACAGCGTCAACCCAAAAATTGCCTTATTTTCCACAGGTTATCGCAATCGCTTCGGACATCCTAAAAAAGAAGTCCTACAACGTTATCAAAATTTATTAATCTTAGAAACAGCCAAAGTAGGTGCGATTCAGTTTCACTTATCAGAAACAGGCATTGCCCCCCCTTGGTTAGCACGTGATGAAATGCGTCGGTATTGGCATGATGTTCAATAAACAGCGAGTGGGCAAGAAACCCACTCTTTAGAATAATGACTATTTGAATCTCTAACCCAAAGCGTGTTTTAAATCATCTTCAACACTGCCATTTGTTTTGAGATCAAATTTATCAACTAATATCTTTAAGACATTCGGGGTGATAAAGGCGGGTAAACTGGGACCTAGGTGAATATTTTTGATCCCTAAATGTAATAAAGTAGTCAGTACAGCCACTGCTTTTTGTTCATACCAAGAAATCATTAAAGACAGGGGTAAACTGTTGACGTCAGTGTCAAACGCTTCTGCTAAGGCAAGTGCAATTTTGAGGGCTGAATAACTGTCATTACATTGTCCCAAATCCAGTAGTCTTGGAATGCCGCCAATATCACCAAATTCATCTTTATTAAAGCGATATTTGGCACATCCTAAGGTTAATATCACGCAATCCTTAGGAATTGTACGCGTTAATTCGGTATAGTAATTTCGTCCTACTTTGGCGCCATCACATCCGCCAATTACAAAGAAGTGACGAATAGCACCCGATTTGACCGCTGCAATAATTTTATCAGCCACATTAAGCACCGCATGATGTCCAAAACCTACTGTAATCTCTTTTTCAGTTTCTTGCTGTTCAAAACCCGGTTCTGCTAAAGCGGCCTCAATCAAAGCTTGCCAATGACCATTTTCTAAATGTTGTACCCCTGGAAAACCAACCAAACCTGTTGTGAAGATGCGTTGTTTATAGCTATCATGCGGTCTTTGTATACAGTTAGTCGTCATTAAAATGCTGCCTGGAAACACTTTAAACTCTTTAACTTGATTTTGCCAAGCACCTCCATAATTACCTACTAAATGTTTGTATTTCTTCAATTTAGGGTAACCATGAGCGGGTAACATTTCACCGTGTGTATAAATATTTATCCCAGTGCCTTCGGTTGCTTTTAGCAAAGATTCAAGATCATGAAGATCATGTCCAGATACTAGAATACAGTGTCCAGGTACGGATGTAATGCGGACTTGTGTCGGTTCTGGGTGTCCCAAAGTGTCTGTATGTGCTTGATCAAGTAAGGCCATAATTTGGTAATTGACTTCACCGCATTTCAGTACTTTGGCAAGTAATGCATCAGCATCTGCATCATCACGACTTAAATACGTTAATGTATCTTCTATAAAAACATAAAACGCTTCAAGTTCATATCCAAATACAAGCGCATGATGGGCATAAGCAGTCGCTCCTTTTAAGGCATAAAGGAGTAAGGCTTGTAGGCTGGCAATATCATCACCCATTTTTTTGATATTCTTGTCAATGGATATCTGAGAAGCCTGCTTGATTAAACCTTCTCTATCAGCAGCAGGTTCAAAACTGGCAGCTCCTGATAAAATTTCAGCGTCTGTTTGTGCGTTGCGACATGCTGATTCATATAATTTACGTGCTAATTGACGTTTTTCTATCAAAACTGAGATGTTTTTAGCTAAAAATTCAGCATCAAAATTAACATTAGTAACACTATAAAATAAGGAGTCAATGAGGACTTTATCCAAAGTCACATCAGTGATGCCCATTGTTCTCGCCCGAGATAAATAGTTTGCAATCCCTTCTGCCAAATAAATTGTTAAATCTTGTAATGCGGCTGTTTCAGAATCTTTACCACAAACACCAATATCACGGCACGCTGTTCCTTTTCCGCCTGTTTGTTCACATTGATAACAAAACATTTTAGTAGTCATATTTATTTCTTATTAAGTAATATTAAAATGGGATTTGAAAAAGATTTTAAAGCTAAATTAGGAAGGCTGCTATGATATTCATCAAAAGTTCTGATAACTAATAACTGATAACCCTTGCTTTTTTTTGTTGACATAGTTATAATTCAAACTTGCAACCTCTATTGGATGAGAAAATGAATTTGCCGCCAAAGCATAATGAAACCGTCTTGGCTTACCATGAGCGTACTAAACATCATATTGAACGCTATGCTAGGGGCCCTGCCCATATTAATTGGAATGCAAAACCTGATTCTTATCGTCGATATACAGGTGCGAAATGTTTTGAATTGCCATTAGTAGCCGATACTTTAACAAGTGCGTACGTCAATTTATATCGCCCCAAAGCGATTACACAGCAACCGATCACTTTAAATAAAGTCGCCGCATTATTAGAATTATCTTTAGGGCTTTCCGCTTGGAAACAATACGAAAATGAACGTTGGGCATTACGTTGTAACCCCTCTAGTGGTAATTTACATCCCACAGAAGGCTATGTAGTGTTACCAAAAATGCTGAATATCCCCGCTGGGGTGTATCATTATTTAAGTGAAGAACATGTTTTAGAACATCGCGGTATCTTAGGTGCGAGCGGTGTGAAACACATTGGTTCACTATTATCAAATAATAGTTTTTTAATCGGTTTAAGCTCAATTCCTTGGCGTGAGATGTGGAAATATGGAGAACGATCTTTTCGATATTGTCAACATGATATAGGACATGCTATTGCGGCTATTCGTTATGCAGCTGCAACTTTGGGATGGCAGGTACTTTTATTAGAAGATTGGGCAGATACAGATATTCTTGTGACGCTCGGTTTAGATCAAGAAGAGGACTTTCATACATCAGAGCGTGAAATACCAGAAGTCATGTTGTGTATCAGTGCAACAGAAGAAGGTCAACATATTGTAGGAAGTGAGATCACCGATGCATTAATCAATATTACCTGGAAAGGTATTCCCAATATCTTAGATACTAATCATCATTATGAATGGCCTCTTGTAGAAACGGTGATAAATGCAACGTATAAACCCCTCACAGAAAAAAGAGATTGGATAGCACCTCCCTTACCGCCTCTATTGCCATTGGCATGTAACCGCCGTGCTATTAATGTGATTCGTCAGCGACGGAGTGCACAACTGTTTGATGCGGTGACACACATTACTACAAAAGCATTTTACCGTTTATTAGACAGTACATTACCACGCCCTGGTGCAGCACCGTGGGATGTTTTTCGACATCGTCCTCTTTTGCATTTAATTTTATTTGTACATCGGGTCACTGGTTTGTCACCAGGCGTCTATATATTATTACGATGTGATGGTGTAGAAGAAGAATTCCAGATTGCCTTGCAACGTGAACATTTTAATTGGATAAAACAGACGGGCTGTCCTAAACATTTCCAATTGTATCAATTAGTGAGTGGAGATGCGAAAACAGTTGCCCAACAAATTTCTTGTCATCAGGAAATTGCTGCGGATAGTGCGTTTAGTCTTGGCATGTTATCTGAATTTCACATAGGCTTACAATATGGACCGTGGGCTTATCGGCAGTTCTTTTGGGAAGCAGGTATGATTGGACAGGTATTATATTTAGAAGCAGAAGCATTGGGGCTACGTGGGACAGGTATTGGATGTTATTTTGATGATGTGGTGCATAATTTACTGGGTTTAATCAGTACACGTTACCAAAGTATCTATCATTTTTCTGTCGGCACGCCTCCCCAAGATAAACATCTGCAAACCTTACCCCCTTATGCCCATTTAAAAAGGGAGAAAAAACAATAAATTGTTTTATGCTGTTTTATTCAAATTTTGCATCGTTGTCAGAAATCCACTGATAGTGACTATTAGAGTCACTTTCCCAATCGAAAGTGGGACTGAGTGGCTCATCTTGCCACTCAAAAATCTGTTCGGATTCATGCTGCCAAGTAAACTTTCTTGGTTGATGACCTTTTTTGTCATCTTTTTTTACTTTTTTATCTGTCATAGTGATCAAAAGGCTTTATTTATGAAAAAATATATGAATAAACTGATTTTTACCCTTGCTTTATTTGCAGTGATGACAACAGTACATGCAGAAACGATTAAAATCGGTGCTGCCAGCCCAGACGGTGATTATACCAAAATCATTGTGCCAGCTATTAACAAAGCACTGTTAGAATATGGTTATTCAGCCATTGCTGAAACATCAGCAGGTACACAAGATGATATTGATAAGGTGATGTCTGGAAAAATTGTTGCGGCCTTAAGCCAACTTGATGTGGCTGCTCTAAATATGACGCCAGACAAAGATCCTAATGAAACATTACTGTTACTTTGGAGTAGAATAGCACCCAAAGCCCTTTTTTGTATTGCTCATAAGGGAGGGCGTATCGCAAACTATCATGATATCACAGATAAGACACACAAAACACCCATCAAAATATCTGTGGGAGATAAACAAAGCGGTACAGCACTCACATTCCAATATTTAATCAAACTGGATCCTGAACTTGATAATATCACATTTATCCATAAAGGAAAAACACCTACAGAAATCAGCCAATTACTCTCTGGACGTCGGGATTTAGTATGTTTCTTGGCAATACCTGATTTAGAAAATCATGTTATTAAAGGTATTATGGAGCATGATGAGTTGTTCTTTATCAATATGGATAATCCTGCGTTTGATAAAGCGAAAATTGGAACTAACCGCATTTATGATGTGGTTGAAATTCCTCTCACCGCTGGTTTTTTAGGCTTTAACCAAGAAAAACTGAAAACGATTGTCACTTGGGTAGGTCTGGTTGTGAATGAATCCCAGATAGACGAAAAGTTATTAAATATCTTATCTACTGTGGTGATGAAATCTGATTTAATACCCTCAAATACATTCATGTCTAAAACAAAAAGATGGTTTGATAAAGGCATAGATCGTATTGATGACTGGATGGACTAAGTTAAAATATGGCTCAATATATTTATACAATGAATCGCGTTGGCAAAGTTGTGCCACCGCAACGAGAAATTTTGAAAGATATTTCATTATCCTTTTTTCCTGGGGCTAAAATTGGTGTTTTAGGCTTAAATGGCTCAGGAAAATCTACTTTATTACGGATTATGGCAGGTGTAGAACAAGAATATCAGGGAGAAGCCCGTCCACAAGCGGGTATTCGCATCGGATATTTAGCACAAGAGCCCTATTTAGATCCTAATAAAAATGTTCGGGGTAATGTTGAAGAGGGGTTTGCTGAAACGAAAGCCTTATTAACACGTTTTGATGAGATTAGTGTGCAATTTGAAGATCCTGCTTGTGATATGGATGCTTTGTTAGAAGAACAAGGTAAATTACAAGATGCCATTGATGCAGCAGGGGCTTGGGAATTAGACAGACAATTAGAAATTGCAGCAGATGCACTCCGTTTACCAGATTGGGACGCAGATATTACCACACTTTCTGGCGGTGAAAAACGTCGTGTTGCCTTGTGTCGATTATTGCTTTCAGCACCCGATATGTTGTTATTGGATGAACCTACCAACCATTTAGATGCTGAATCTGTTGCTTGGTTAGAAAGGTTTTTACAAGAATATTCAGGTACAGTCGTCGCCATTACGCATGATCGTTACTTCTTAGATAATGTGGCTGGTTGGATTTTAGAATTAGATCGGGGATTAGGGATTCCTTGGGAAGGTAATTATTCTTCATGGTTAGAACAAAAGGAACACCGTTTATCTTTAGAAGAAAAACAAGAAACGGCCCGACAACGCACGTTGAAAGCAGAATTAGAATGGGTACGCAGTAATCCCAAAGGACGACATGCTAAAAGTAAAGCACGTATCACTCGTTTTGATGAATTGGTGAATCAAGCTGTTGAAAAACGTAACGTGACACAAGAACTTTATATTCCACCAGGTCCTCGTTTGGGTGATTTAGTCGTTGAAGCGGTGAATGTTAATAAAGCGTATGGTGATCATGTCTTGATCGATAATTTGAACTTTAATCTACCTAAAGGCGGTATTGTGGGTGTGATTGGAGCGAATGGTGCGGGTAAAACAACCCTATTTCGTATGCTTATCGGACAGGAAAAACCAGATGTGGGTGAATTTAGAATAGGTTCCACCGTTCAAGTCTCTTATGTTGATCAATCACGTGATATATTAGATGGTGAGAAAACAGTGTGGGAAGTGATTTCTGACGGTATGGATAATATTGTAATTGGATCATATGAAACACATTCACGGGCTTATTGTGGTAAGTTTAATTTTAAAGGTCCTGATCAACAAAAACGAGTGAAAGATTTATCAGGCGGAGAACGCAATCGTGTCCATTTAGCCCTTTTGTTAAAAAGTGGCGGAAATTTATTATTATTAGATGAACCAACAAATGATTTAGATATTGAAACACTCCGTGCTTTAGAAGAAGCGATACTGGCTTTTCCAGGCTGTGCAGTTGTGATTTCACATGATCGTTGGTTTTTAGATCGCATTGCGACTCATATTTTAGCTTTTGAAGGTAATAGCAAAATAGTGTGGTTTGAAGGAAATTATGCTGATTATGAAGCAGAACGTCATCAGCGTTTAGGTAAAAACGCTGATAATCCACACCGCATTAAGTATAAAAAAATAAATCGTTAGTCTTCTAAACCCAATATGTTTAAAACACTGTGTGTTTTAACATATTCTTCAAACTGATTAGAAGCTGCTCTTAAGGCAGTTGAAAAATCTGAAGGGGAACTGCCAGAAAATACAACCCCTTCTTTAGAGGAAATTTCTTCACCAGAATCATCAAGCCTAATACGCATAATAATCTTTGTCATGAAAATATTATTAAATTTCTTGTCAATTTTTTCTCCTTGAATGCGTATACGCGTCACTTTAGGTTGGAGACGATTGACAGTGCGAAATTCCTTATTAATTTTTTCCTTCAGATAGTTCGCCATAATAGCAGTGTATGGGTCTGACACGATATAAAAGCGTATATTGGAACGAATTTTTCTTTCTTCATGTCTGAGTGCTGTATAACGGGCGAGCTGAGATTCCGCATTAGGTATTTGATCAAACGCATTTAGCATGATGGTCAGTTCTTCTGCTTTAGCCACCGTTTGTGTGACTTCTCGCATTTTTTGAAGTTGCGTCACCAGTGAATAACTTGTCATGAGAGACATCATATTGTCAAGATTCTGATCTAAGGATTTCAAATGATTCAGGCGTTCTTGAAAAAACTTATGTGTATCTACCTTAACTTGAACATAATATTGTCCTCCAATATGCTCACTGCGTTCTACCACATACGCTCTAAAAGTCACATCTTCAGTATAGGTGGTGAGATCAAGATTTGTCCATACTTGAATCTGTTCTTTATTATTTTGACGCAAAGAGCGTATTTTGTGTTCAAAATGAGACTTTACCGTAATATTGAGACGTTCTGCGATGGAGATTAAGGCTTTTTTCTCAGCGAGATTGGCAGTGGCTTCTGATCCAACGCCCATCCAATAATGAGATGAGGCTATAGGCGGTGTTGTATACCAGCTAGGTGCTGCAGCTTGTTTCACATTTGGTTTTGGATTCTGAGCAACACAAGCTGACAAGAATGATAAAAAGAAAAGTACGAAAAAAAAGTTATATTGATTTATCATAAGCCGTCAAAAAACTCTCCTACGTTTTCCCCCCACCCCTTTTTAAATTTCATAGTGACATAATTACCCAGTTTAACACGATTAGCCTTCTCAAGGTCTTCAATAAGAATCCAAGCATATTTTTCACCCATTTGATTTGTAACGTAACCCGTGGCGATTTTACGTTCTTCCAAGCTAACCTTCCCTGTCAATGGGTTAGTTTCAGAGGTTTTGTTATATACTTCAACCTGCGCTCCCTGCTTAAGATCACGATTACTGCCAAGGTTTATTTTAAAAAAAGACAATGCTTTTTTCTGATCAAGACGTTTTTCTAAAATGTAACCTTTGGGTGTGAAAAAGTTTTGAAATAGTATACGCGAACTTTTGACCGCCTGATCTCCTGCTTCACGAATGAGATTGGTAAAACTTGCGGGATGTTTGTTGCAAGAACCTCTACTATCTTCACGACTGCTCGAATCTTGCTCTAGTGGAATCGTTTTAACCATACGAAGTTCTGGTACAAGATAAATACGAAGTCTCCCAGTCACATTCGCTTTATAATTACATTCGGGTGAAATCCGTATTATTTCTCCTTTTTTATTTTTGTAAGTGCTTCCTTCTGTAAAATCACTTGAGGTAGTAATACTATTGATACGTCCTATAATAACATATTGGGCAACTGAAGGACCGTTATATTGACCCACTTTTCCTTGCATTTCAGAAAGCTGAACTTCATTTAATAAGCTGGCTGCTTCTTCACGAGCGATCAGTGTGACCCCTGCATCACTGAGATATTTTTCGGTATTGCCAGTCATCTCCCTTGCTAAACCTGATAATAAGGACAATTTTTTGATATGTACATCCGCAGGTTCAAGAAAATCAGCTATCACAATTTTAGGTTTATTCGATGAATCAGATATTTCCGATGGAGTGGGCGCAGGATCTGCCTTTTCCAGTTGTTCAGGGGTCAAATCATCAAGATTCTTGATATTTAAGGATGGTCCACATCCGCCTAGCAAGAGCGCTGTAAGGCTTAGAAAAATAATATGTTGTATCTTCATAAATTTTAGTCAAAAGTTTACATCATACAAAAAAAAACAGTTTACACACTTATTTCATATAATGCAAGTGCATAAACCTCTTCTGTCTAAAAATACCACGCTAATTCGAGTTGTACTAAATCTTCATTACGAAACCCATAGGCAAGATCATCAGCAGGGATATGTGAATAAATATATGTTTCTAAAGTCAATTTCCAATTTTCACCGATGCGACGACTGGCTTCAATCATATAAAATTTACTGTGATTATCCAGATCAAAAATGATCCCTGCTAATAATTCAGCACTTTGCGCATCATTTAAAGCAAAACGCATCCCTAACATCATATCATTTTCAAACATCGTTGTCTGATAATCAGCAAATAAATATTCTGTGATCAAGCCAATGTCAGCATCGGTATCGAAAACACCTACAAAAGTATATTCAAAACCACCTGTCAATGCTGTCACACCGCCTTCCTCGCCTTTACGAGAAATCATTTCAAATTTCCATAATAAATCTTCGTGGGTAAACTGTACATCAAGCCCAGTTTGATCAATTTGTTCATAATAAGGAATCAAGCCATCCACTTCTGGAATAAAACGCGGTTCACGACTGGTTCCTGAAAAATGAGACAGACCAATATCCCAATCATCTAACATAATTTCCCAACGTACCGCCCAATCAACATGTTTATCTTTTGCACCAGATTCATACTGCACTTGATCTGTTTTGATCGGCATCCCTCCCAAAAGTAAACGTCCCTCTTGTCCAGGAAAGGTGCGTTCACGAAAACCAGGTAATATAAAAAAATCGAGACTCCCCCAATCACGTATTAAGGCGAGATTAATCATGGGTTGCCCTAATTTTTCTTCTGTATCGACATGATCTACTAAATCAGTTTGATTAATAATGTCGACTAAATGCTGAGATTCGGTAACCCCCCAATACACTTTACGAATACCTGATCTCAATTCCCAAGTATCTGCTGCCTTTAACCAAGTGAGTTCACGAATATCAAAATGACTGCGTTCGGAATCATGTTGATCCAGACGTACAAATGGCACAAACACTACATTTTGGTAACCATTATCCCATTCATGGCTATATTCGGGTTGTGCAAATAAGGATACATTGATATCATCATATTGTTCTGATGAAAGTGGTGGGTGTGAAAAATAGCGTACTTCTCCTGCAATATAGCCTGACCATTCTCCTGCGTGTACATTAAGACATATGATCAGCCAAGCATATTTCAAATATCGCATATTAAAAGTTCCTAAGATCCAGGGCCCAAAAGCCCTGGTTATGTTGAAATTAGCGTACTCGTTTCAAAGTATTCTTATCAAAATCACGTTTTGTAAATCCCTTACTAAATTGATAGTTCTTCCATTTTAAGGAAGTGGTTTTACCTGTTTGATGATTTTGCATAAAAAACTCATTTGCACGCCAAAATATTTTTCCCCTGACTGAATAAGACTTATATTCCTTGAATGTCAAGGTTTTGAGTAAATTTCTTTTACGTTTGCGATCGTAAAAAACGATTTTTTGAGGATTAAAATCTTTCTTATCAATCCACATCACTTGAACGGTATATCCAGAATATTTATAGGCAGGATAACGCTCTATCACATAACATTTTTTACCATTCAGTGTCTCTTCTCGCATATATTTATACGTGTATTTATCCACTTCTTGCGAAGAAATATCTTCATACGCAAATTCACTACCCATAAATGGACCTGATTTATTTTTGGAGCTGATACGTTTTACTCGTTTCAATGCGGGCAGATAAATCCATTGATGATCAGCTTTGAGTGCATGTGACCAAGTAAGCACAGCGGTGCCTTTGACATCTCTAGGACGATCAAAGATTGATAATCCTTTATCACCATCTCCGGGAACTTCCATACTGCGTGTACGTACATAACGAGTACTGGTACGTCCTTGCCGATTACGTAAAATCATCACCATCTCAGCTTCAGAATCCTGCCAACCTGTATTACGATCTTCTGCCATTTGTGCGATCGCCAGTCCTTTAGCTTGCGGTGTTTTAGCACTGGCAATATCATCCGCTAGCGTGATTAAGGGGTAACTACACAATAATACACTTATTAAAACCAAACGTTTCATTTCTTGTTAGCCTCTAATTTCATTAAAAGTGGGGGTAAAAATAGAAAATCAGCCATCAAAGCAAACACAATCGTTATAGCAGTCATAATACCCATATTAGAATTGAGGGCAAAATGAGATTGCGATAGAATCAGAAAACCAGCTACTAATACAATAGTTGTGATCCATAAAGCTAAACCGACACTGCGAAAAGCATAACGCACCGCTTCTTCTGGTGAAAGTCCTTTTTCCCTTCGAGCCCGTAAATATTTACTTAAATAGTGAATCGTATCATCAACTACAATACCAATGGTTAATCCAGCAACTACTGAAAGCCCCATACCCACTTGCCCTACTAATAATCCCCACAATCCAAAAGCCATCAAAGTAGGGGCAAGATTCGGAATCAAGCTAATTAAACCAAATTTTACCGAACGCAGCGCCAGAATAAGTACAAAGGAAATTAATATTAATGCAATCGCTGCCCCTAATAACATGCTTTTAATATTTCGACTGCCAATATTAGCAAACATAATTGCGGTGCTTGCCCCTGGTACTGCCAAATCATTTTTTTCAAGCCATTCTTGTGCCCGTGCTTCTAAGGCAAGAATCTGATTAGTAGAAATCGTTTTTAAGGTGACTGCAAATCGTGTCGCCGATTTATCCACATTGACTTGATTATTCAGATCTAAACCATAAGGCAACGACATCTCATACAGGAGTAAATATTGTGCTGCTAAATCACGTTGGGCAGGTAATCGATAAAAAACAGGATTATCACCATGCATATTTTTATTAAGACGCTTAAAAGTATCTGTGATTGTATTCACATGCATCACCTCAGGTTGCTGGCGATACCATTTTGCAAATTCATCTACTTTACGCAAAAAATACGGATCATTAATCCCTTCTGCCTCACCTGAATTTAAAGAATAATGAATATCATACATCCCAGTGAGATTAGCAGTGACAAAGTCAGTCGCACGTCGAAACTCAAAAGTGTCATCAAAGTAGTTCACAAAGACATCATTTAATTCATTACGGGGCACAAAAGCAATGAGTACTAAGATAATACCGCCCATAACCCACATCAATATGTTTCTCTTGGCAACTACAAAATTTCCCAAGTGATCCATGGCATGAAGTGTTTTTGCAGTTTGCGGTTTCACATGGACAGGTGCAATTGCCATGATGGCAGGTAAAAAAGTGACTGATAAAATAAATGCAACAGTCACACCCATGGCTACAATATTACCCAAATCATGAAATGGGGGCACATCACCAAAATTCATGCTTAAAAATCCAATCGCAGTGGTTAAACTGGTCAAAAAGATGGGTTGAACATTGAGACGTAAACTTTCCACAATGGCATCATATTTTTCACGACCATTCACACGCATTTCATGTAAAAACGTCACCAAAAAATGTATGCTATCAGCCACTGCTAAAGTAAGAATCATGGTAGGTGCACTGGATGAGGGTCCTGTCAAGGCAATACCAAACAAGCCAGCTAATCCCATCCCTGTTATAATAGAAAATGAAATCACCAAAAAAGTGGCAAATGTGCATGAAAAACCACGCAACAGCAACCATAACATGACGAGAATCACCAGATACATCAAAGGAACCAGTTGCGTCATATCTGATAAGGCAGCTTCTGGAAATGTATTATTCATCATAACCATTCCCGTAAGATGCACCGTAATATCAGGATGTAACTCACGCATTTTTTCTGCCATTTCTCGAACAAATACGGCTATTTCAGGCACTTCTGCTTCAGGATGAAGCCCAGGCAATTGCACCGTGATATTAACTGCGGTAACATGTGCAGTCGGTGAAATCAATTTATGAAGCAATTGAGGTTCTGAAAGGGCTACTTGTTTCGCACGCTCCAATTCAATTTCTGATAATATATCTGCATCAGTAATTAAATCTTCAACAATCAGGTCATCATCTTCCGCGTATGTATATTGGAAATTGCTGACAGAATCTACACGAATAGAGTAAGGTATTTGCCAAGACTCTTGCGTCAACCATTCCACAGCCTTTAATGTTTGCGGTGTAAAAACCTTCCCATCTTCAGGGGCTAAAACAAACATCACATTATCATTTTGGGTATAAGTATTTTGTACATCCTCAAAAGCAATAAGTTGAGGATTATCCTCTCCAAAAAATACCCGATAATCTGTATCAAAACGCAGTGGAAAACCAAGCGTAGACAGTGCGACTAAAATAAAAGTAGCTAGAATAATAAAATAACGCCAACGAATCACCCATTGACCATAACGTTCAATCATTTTTTCAAACTCCTATCAATTTAAATGAATTTTATTCATAATATATTATGATAACTTATCAATATCATAAAAGTTCATTTCAAAAATTGACATTTCTTACTTTAGAGCATAATATTAAAAAACTACAATAACTTTTATTCTCTATTTCACAGGAGTATTTGATAATGAAAAAATGCAATAATATGTTTATTGCTTTAGGAATGAGTGCATTCTGTTCTTTTTCAATAGCAGTCAGTGCTGAACATGCGAGATTTAATGCAACAACTGAAATTCTACATATTCCAGTTGTAGAATTACTACCGCCTTTATCTGGATTTTATAGTGTTGATTTAAATCTTACAGGAAATGACTATAGTTTTAAATTAGATACAAATAGTGTTACTGTAG
Organism: Thiomargarita sp.; assembly: GCA_030635005.1. Classification (GTDB taxonomy): domain Bacteria; phylum Pseudomonadota; class Gammaproteobacteria; order Beggiatoales; family Beggiatoaceae; genus DAOVZS01. The sequence goes on from DAOVZS010000036.1 coordinate 15,020, forward strand.
CAGTATCTACGCCAGAACTTGTATATACCACCCTATCCTTCAATGAGATGGAGCAGATGTTGGATGATTTGAATTTACAACACGAACAAAAAACAAGTGCTACTACTGGTACCACATATATTTCTGTCACCTTAGAAAGCATAACAGCTAGAATATATTTGTATGATTGTACAGTGATAGGCACTTCAGAAACTTGTAAGAATCTCGAATTTTTGGCTGGTTTCTCAATGTCTTCACCTCCTAGTTTAAGTGATATCAATATTTGGAATACTGATTATCGTTATGTGACCGCATATTTAAATATCGATGGTAATCCCAGACTTTCCATGAGTTTGGATATAGAACATGGTGTGACTGCTGAGTCCATTAAAAATTCTGTCCTCAAATTTCAACAGTTTTTAACAATGTATGCTACGAACATTGGTTTCAGAAGCACTGTAACACGAAACAGTGTTTTGCCCCAAAACTTGGAAAGACAATTTGATAATGACATCCCTTTAAATTAATCCATATTAAGGATGTTCTCATATATTTTATGTGAGAACATTTGAACTTTTCCCATTTTATCTTCATATTCATGAATATTAAATTATATTTTACAAGTCTCGTATTTTTAGGTTTATCCTCTTTTATCACCGCACAAGAAACCAACGATTTTTCTACAGAAATAACACCACGAATTATCGGTGGGGAACTTGCACAACCACATGCATGGCCTTGGATAGCCGCCTTAGTTCTCAATGACTATTCTCTTTATCAAGGACAATTTTGTGCTGGAACACTTATTCATCCAAAATGGGTCTTAACCGCAGCACATTGTGTCGATTGGGTTACAGAAGAAATACCCTTTAAAGTGGTATTGGGAATAC
>DAOVZS010000143.1 GCA_030635005.1 Thiomargarita sp.
AGCTTTGAGGTAGCAGAATATGTCTAAGCTGCCCGTTATCTCAGGTGAAGAAACGATAAGTGCCTTAAAATGCTTAGGTTTCAATATAGTACGACAACGTGGTAGCCATGTTATTCTTCGGAAAGGCTCAGGAGGTTGTGTCGTACCAAAACATAGGGAATTGAAAATAGGGACTTTAGCAGGAATACTTAAGCAAGCATGTGTATCAATAGATGAATTTCTTGCAGTATTGTAGTTAAGAACCTGATGTTACGCACTCTATTTCTAAAAAGCAGATATCACATCGTAGCTAAGTTTAATCAAACAATACCCTGTTTATGCCTGTGCCTGAGTTTCTGACTGTGCTTGTGCCGTCGCCCCAATGGGGCTTAATAATATAGCCAGGGGCATCGCCCCTGGGTCTAAAAAATGGAAATATGCTTTTTAGAAACTCTAAAATTTATAATTAAAATCTACCCGAAAACGATTACCTTGTTTTTCTGTGCCTATAATGGTTTCCAACATATAAAAACGGGCTACGATACTTAACATATTGATAGGCTTATATGCTGCTCTAAATTCATGACCTTCCATGTTACTACTTTGAGGATCCCAACGTGCCCAATCATCTTGAGCATAAGAAGAATTAACGGCGAAAGTTTCAATATGAGCATAGTAATAACCTAACAACCAGTCATTTTTTTCCTTTAATTGTCCTAATTGAATAGAAAAGACATACCCATCTGTTTCATCACGATTCGCAATTGTAAAGGGATCTGGATCATCTATCCCATAGTTTTGAGTATTGTGCATCCAATCTATCCCCACCGTTAATGGCAGTCCTACCTTAAATTTTCCTTGTAAACTGGCGATCCAAATCTTGTAATCCCTACTCTCATTGCCATCCCATAATAATGCTTGCAGTTCTTCTACACCTGCTTGATTATATGTATCAGCATTGGAAAATAAGGCTAATCTTCCAACAGCAGCGGTGATTTGATTCTCACCAAATTTTGTGGTAAAAACAACTTGTCCTGAACTAAGCGTACCTGTAAAATCATGCATTCCAGCAGGTGGCGTGACATAACCTGCATTCAATGATAATGTATTATTTGTCCCAATATCGAGATTATAACCTGCTGCCATCCCCAATACTGTGGCATCATCATCCCAAAACATTTCATTTTGTTTCCAAAATGGCAAACTGTTACGTCCAACCCAAGCCCATAATCCATCAAATTTGGATTTAAAAAACCACTTATCCAAATTAAAATCCGCTGAACCCGTCTTATTTTTATCAAAATCCGCTATAGTGATGTGAGGCGATAAATGACTCTCATCTGAGCCACTACGTAAACGGACACCATATTCATAATTTTCTGTGGGTTTATAGGTCAAACCTATACGTGCACGAATTCTGGCTCGATTACGGGCTTCTTTAGTAGTGACTGTATTATGGTGGGCTTGTGTTTCTTCATAACCCCAATCACTTTCAAAACGTAAACGAAAATCACCATATATTGTGAATTTATCGGCTGATAACATCGCAGCGTGTGTCGGAGTAGCGGTGATCAGCATTATTGGACTTAATAATCCCGCCACTAATAGAGGGGCTCGGTGTATTATTTTAAACATTGCGATATAACCTGATACAAATTGGATTTAATTTTAACCTATCAATATATGATGATAATGTCAAGATATTAAAAATCAAAATGGCTGATAAAACAATAGTAATCAAAAGCTTATGCCGTTTAATAGAGACGGGTGATGAAGTCGATCGGTGTTATGTGGTGAGAACATTGGGTGTATTGGGAGCACGCGAGGTAATCCCTACTTTAGTTGACTGTTTACGCGATGAAGATATCGATGTCTCTATAGATGCAGCAGAAGCATTAGGACGTTTGGGACATCCAGACGCTATTCCTGCACTTCTAGAATCATTAAAACATGATTCTAATGCTGAAGTTAAAATCACCGTGGTTGAAGCTTTAAGCAAAATTGGGGGGCAAGATATTATTGCTCCTTTGTTAGACATTGCGACACAATGTCCTGATGATATGGTTTGGGATACTTCAGGGGATTGGAATAATTGGTGGGATATGCAACTGATAGCAGTGGAAACCTTAGGACGTTTGCATGTGGTCAAAGCGGTGCCTATTTTAAAGGCTATTTTAGAGGATGAAGAGAGCCAAGATATTGAAAGTGAAGTGCTTAAAGCATTAGCCTTGATAGGAGCTGATGGGGAACAAGTGTTATTGACACGCTTATCAGAGGGAAATCCCAGAGAACGTCGTCGGGCTGCGGTCGCTTTAGGATTTTCTCAGGGTGTAAAAACACGTAAAGCACTTGCACGTGCTTTGATGGATCAAAAAACTGAAGTTCGTATTGCTGCTATTCAGTCACTGGGTAAACAAGATGCGTCACCATATTTGGAGATTATGTTACGGTTTCTGAATGATCCCGAACCTAAAATGCGTTATGCAGCATTGGAAGTGACACACATCTTTTTAAAGCGTGTTGCATTGTTGCAAGAGACGCTTATTCCCTTGCTTTCCGATGTGAATCCCACAATACGTGCAACGATATTAACCTTGCTGGTAGGTCCTTTTTCACCCGAGAATCTCGAAAAAATACGCCATTATTTGAATGATTCAGATGATAGTGTCATTTCAGCAGCCTGTCTCTTACTCGCAAAACAAGGGGATGCGCGTGTTGTCATGACCTTGTTACAGATACTGTCTGATCAAAAACGGGGTGTTCAGTTACGCTGTCAAGTCGCTACTGCATTAGGAATATTAGGTAATGCAGAATCGGTCAATATTTTAGCCTGGGCTATGAAAGATCCTGCACAATCAGTACGATTATCAGCATTAAATGCACTCATGCAATTGGAAAAAAATCCTCTTTTTCAAGCCTTGCCCCAACAGGCAACGCCTTTAGATATTATTATCTTAGCTGCCAAGAGTGACATTGTCTCGCCCTCCATTGAGTCACCCTCTGTAAAACAAACGGATAACGACACTGTCATACCTGTTGCACAGCCTGCACTCTCTACACTTGAGGCGATTGCCATGGATGCAACAGTGCCTATCAAAGAAACCACTATAGATGAGATTTCACCTGAAATTCAAGAATATCTAGAGATTGCAGAAAATAATATTGAATTAGGGGAACGTTTATTTGTTCAAAAACCTGAGAATATTGCTGTAGAAATTCGTCATTCCAGTGTCCGCATTTTGGGAGACAGTGATCACGCTGTGAATGCATTAATTGATATACTAACAGATCATGATCTGCTATTACGTCAAGAAGCCATCCATTCTTTAGGTGAAATTGCTCGCAGATCTCCAAAACAAATGACATTGACTCATGCGATCGCACCCTTACTCAATCAACTCGATATTGAAACCTGTCGTTTGGCTACTGTACGTACTTTGGGATTATTAGGTCATCAAACAGTCATACCTAAGCTGCTGAATTATTTACAAGATGAAAATAGCCATGTACGTATAGAAACAATCCATGCTTTACAGGCACTCAAGGCTAAACCCACCGATATGGTGACAGCGCTGCTTAAATTAGTATATGATAATGACTTTGGTGTTCGTAAAGCGGCAGCTTTTGCTTTGGCTACTTTAGGATATACGCCCGCCATAGTATCCATTATTGACACTGTTTTTATGAATGACGGTGCAATAGCACGTGATATGGGACAAGCCTTGCGTCTATTAGATGTTGATGATAGCAGTACACAGCTCTTGACACGCTTAGCACAGTGCACTGACAGCAGTCAGCGACGTTTTGTCATTGAAATGCTTGAAGAACTTTTTTTAACGAGACAGTAAAATGAAAAAATATCTCTCTATTGTATTCTGTACCCTTATTAGTTTTTCCCTGAATGTGGCGGCATATAAAGTCATATCCATTAAAGAGGGTGCGCGCATCACAGGTAATGTAAGCTTTACGGGTTCAGAAGCAGAGGCTCAAAAACATCGTAAGATGTATACGATTACTAAGGATAACGATGTTTGTGGCACAGGCACACGTAACATTGAATATGTAAGACTGAATGGCACCGCACTCTTGGATGTGGTGGTTTATTTAGAAAAGGTTAAAAAAGGGAAAGATTGGATACCAGAGGAAAAAAATATCACAATCAATCAAAAGAAATGCGAATTTCTACCCTTTTTCTCAGTCATGGCAAACAAGGGAGATTTGACTGCCATTAATTCTGATGCGGTAGCACATAACATGCACACTTACGCCATTATGGGGCGTGCAAAAAAAACAACCCTCAATATTAGTCAACCGACTCAAGACAGCGAAGTGACTAAAAAAATCAAACTCAATAGAAGATCACAGGGTATGAAAGTAGAATGTGATCAGCACGATTTCATGCATAGTTTTGTTTTTGTCGCTAGAAATCCTTATTATAGTGTGGTTTCTAAAGAGGGTAGATTCACAATTGAGGATATTCCTGCAGGAAAATACACCTTAAAAACATGGCATGGATATTTGAAAAATCCAAAGGCTCAAAAAATCACTGTTAAACAAGGAACAGTGCACAATATTAGCTTTAGCTATTTAAATAAGAAAAAGTAACAAAAGCTGTTAGACAGACACGTGATTCAATAGCGTGTCTGAACACAAGCAATATCCTATGTTTGTGGTATCATAAGATGAATTAAATCCCACAAGAGAATCTCTTCATGAAAGTTATCCCCTTAAAATATGGATCCATGTTTAAACATGCATTTGGGCAACCCGATATATTTTGTCAATTTGTCAAAGATATTTTAGACATAGACATTATCGTTGATAAAGTTCATACAGAATATGAATACCCCAAACCTATTGGATTTGTACGGAGCATTTATGATCTGTTTGCAGAAGATAAAGAAAAAAGAATTATCGTCGAAATACAACATGTTAAATCAGAGGATTTTTTTGACCGTTTTTTATACTACCATTTAATCAGCATGGTAGAACAAGTGGGCGGTTATAAAGAATACTGTTTTGATCGCACGGTGTATACGATTGTAGTCCTTACCAGTACCCCTCGTGATGGCACGATTAATTTCAGCGGTGCTATCAGTGATATGAATCCTGTCAGTATAGATGATGGAGAGATTATTGACATATATCCTCACCGTTTAATTTTTCTCTGCCCGCGTAAAGTAAATGAAAAAACCCCCCAACGTATCAAAAAATGGTTACACTTTATTGAAGATTCACTAGACGGTGAAATGAATGAAAAGGAATATCAACATTCCCCATGGAAAAAAATTCTTGACACGATTCGAAAATATAGTACTGATCCCAAAGTATTATCAGAAATTAAAGATGAGGCTGCATGGGATAAAGCAAATGAACGTTTTGCTAAAGAGGGGAGAGAGGATGGTATGGTAGCGGGAATGAAAAAAGGTATGGTAGCTGGTATAGCAAAGGGTAAAAAGGCTGGGATTGCAGAGGGCTTACAACAAGGACAACTCAAGATAGCCCAAGCCTTATTAGATGTATTAGATGACAAAACCAT
>DAOVZS010000176.1 GCA_030635005.1 Thiomargarita sp.
AGATGTTGCCTGCCTGGACGCTCTGCGTCCTAACATATTTTCTCGTTCCCAACCTCTGGTTGGGAATGCATGCCTGGACGCTCTGCGTCCTATAAAGGATAATAACATGGGACGTAGTCGCTACAAAATCACCGAAAACCAGGTACCATATTTTCATACAAGCACCGTCGTTGGTTGGCTACCTATCTTTACACGTTCTGAAACTGTCCAAATTATTTTAGACTCATGGGACTACCTACAAAAAAACGACAATTTTGTTCTACATGGTTACGTCATTCTTGAAAACCATCTTCACTTCATAGCAAAAAGTGATAACCATAGTGAACATATTAAACGGTTCAAGTCTTTTACAGCCAGAAAGATTATCGACTACTTAAAGAAACAACGTGTCACGATGATTTTAAAACAATTAGAATTTTACAAAGCAAAACATAAAAAAGAGACTCAATATCAATTTTGGCAAGAAGGAACACATCCTCAACAAATTTTGGATGAGGAAATGATGCGACAAAAGTTGGACTATATTCACTATAATCCAGTTAAACGAGGATATGTGGATGATCCTGTGCATTGGCGTTATTCTAGTGCACGAAATTATGCTGGACAAGACGGTTTATTATTGGTATGTCGAGTTGTGTGATACAGTCGACGCAGAGCGTCGAAGAAGGCATTCCCAACCAGAGGTTGGGAACGAGGACAAGGCAACTATTTGGAAAAAATTCCCACATAACACGAGTACAAAACCATGAAAAAAATTCTCATACTGTTATTACTGTCAAGTTATATACTATCCGCTCAAGCAGCCACGCAAATTACCTTACTTGAAGAAAATCCACTTTTTTTAAAGATAAGCTTTATAAATACGCAAGAAAATACTGAAAAAATGGCTCAAGTCATTCGAATCCCTAATGAAGGGAGCATCACACTTGAATTATTAGAAAGCACATTTACAGACGTATCCAATACAGTCTTGACTGACACACCTGTCACCGTGACGCGAATCGGACAAATTCGTGAAGCCGCCTTAGCACAAATGCTTTTTTTTCCAGAACAATCCAATAAAATCTATACTAAAATTATTATCCAAATCAATTTTTCAATGCCACAAATCCCCTCTGTGATTGAAGAATCTTCTACTTTTAATAGATTATGGGATAATATCTTATTAAATCCACAGCAAGCTATTTCACCGTCTCACCCTACAACCACACGAACTGATTGCCTCGCCCCGCTATTTCCCAATTTAAAATTAAGTATTAATAAAACAGGCGTCTATACGTTTAGTTATCAGGATTTTATCAATGCTGGATTAACAACAGAATTTTTAGAAAGCTTAGATCCGCGTCTTATTGAATTAAGCCATAAAGATCATGCGGTGAACATTTTTTTTGCAGGTGAAGAGGATGGCGTGTTGGGACAAGAGGATATCATCTATTTTTATGCTGAAAAAGCAGAAGATCCGTATACGCATGACAATATCTATAGATTTTCTTTAAATCCGGAGGGGGGAGCAAGACTCAATTTTAAAGACAGTACACCAAATACAGCACTTCCTGCTATCTCTACATTGACACACACCGTGCATATTGAAGAAAATAATATCTATTGGACTGCTACACCTCACAATCATACACATTTATTTTGGAATAGAATTTTTGCAGGTGATGCTATGGAGATCCCTATCACGATACCACATCTAAGCGCTTCCGTAGACAACGCAACCATTCGTATCAAAATGCAAGGTAGAACAGAAGACAGTCTCAATCCAGATCACCATACACAAATTTTACTGAACGGTGTATCTATTGATGACAAATATTGGGATGGACAAGAATATATCGTGCAAACAGCTCAAGTATCACAATCCCAATTATTAGAACACAACAATATTATCAGTATCGTGTCACTTGGAGACACCGGTGCTGCTATAGATAGTTTTTATCTTGATTGGATAGAAGTGGAATATGTCGCAAAATTAAATGCGATTGATGATGTACTACAATTTAAAATACCCGGAGAAGGACTCGCACATTTTACAATCGGTGGTTTTACACAGCCCAATATATTAGTATTGGATATTACCGATCCGCTACAGGTTGAACCCTTAGAAGGGGGAACAATACAAGCTGAGGGGATAGAACACCATTCTATTCAATATAGTCATCATGTGAACAACACCTACTATGCTTTTTCTTTGGACGCCCAAAATTTGTTAAAACCTGCCACCGTCACTCTTGATGTATCCACGGTGAGACTGCACTCTCCTTGCAATAAGGCTGATTATTTTATCATTCATCATGATAGTTTCAATGTAGAAGCCTTTAAAAATATAGTTGCTTCACGTGGATTAGAGGTGATGACAGTGCCTGTTTCAGACATTTATGATGAATTTAGTCAGGGCATGCGAAATCCCCAAGCGATTAAAGATTTTCTCACTTACGCTTATTACAATTATACAGCACCGCGTCCAGCTTATGTTGCATTAGTCGGTGATGCGAATCAGGATGTTTTAAATGAATTAGGGCATGGGATTACCTATGTGCCTAGCTACACGTTTGAAACTGCCATTTTAGGCGAAACGACAACAGATGATTGGTTTGTCAGTGTCAATGGTAGCGATGATTTTTTACCTGATATGTTTTTAGGACGTATCCCAGTAAAAACACAAGCTGAATTAGATGCGATAGTCAATAAATGGCAACGTTATTCACAAGCGGCTTTAACAGGTTGGCAAAATAATGTTTTATTGGTTACTGATAATATTCTAGAATTTGATGTACTTTCAGAACATTTAATTGATACGTATCTTGATAATTACACCCCACAGCGTGTGTACTTGGGAGACTATACAGATACCAATAACGTCGAAATGGCGCAACAAGATATTATCCAGCACATCAATACGGGGGCAGTCTTGACAACTTATTCTGGGCACGGGAGTATTAGTAACTGGGCGGGTGAATTTATATTTGATTCTCAGGCTGTCGAATTATTAAATAATCCTGACACATTGACTTTTGTACTGGCTTTAAATTGTCTCAATGGATGGTTTACGTATTATAAACCGATTGGAGAATCTACAGAGACAGATAGCTTAGCAGAAGCATTTCTCAAAGCTGAGAATAAGGGTGCTATTGGTATGTGGGCACCCACTGGCTTAGGTAATAGCTATGAACATGAGAAATTGGCAGAAGAATTTTTCAGACGTTTATTTCATGAACATGAAACTGAATTAGGGCTGTTGACAATGGCCTCAAAAATCACACTTTTTAATCAAGGCGGAATTTCCAGCAATATGTTGGGTATGTATCTCTTATTTGGTGATCCCAGTTTGTCATTACGACTGGATTAACATGCATTCCAATCAACAATTAATCAATATTTTATTAGCCAATCTCAGTAATCAACAGATATCCACGACACCGCTTACTGAGATAGAATGGCATCAATGGCTACACTTCGCACATAAACATGGGGTTGCGCCTTTACTCTATCACCGCTTAAATAGCGGTGTTTTACAACTTCAAATACCAGAACCTATACGCGTACTATTATGTCAGGCGTATTACCAGAATGTCTTGAAAAATAAACACTATTATCACGAATTATCTAAAGTGTTAAAGCCATTACACGCTGCGGGCATTAAAGTGATTGTACTTAAGGGAGCATTTTTAGCCAAAACGGTGTATCCCATTGAAGCCCTTAGAATGATGAGTGATATTGATTTACTGATTCAAAAACAAGATTTGGAACAAACTGAAAAAATAATGGTGGAGATGGGATATGGTTCAAAAGAACGGTTAAGCATTGACGCCCAATGTGCCGTTTCTCATGAATTACACTCTTTAAAGAAAAATGGTCTTTCCATAGATATCCATTGGACAATTTCAAAAATAACAGAACCCTTAAAAATCACCGTTGATGAAGAATTATGGCAGAGATCACAAGAGTTCATGATATCTGATTTCCAAGTATTCAGTTTATCTCCTGAAGACTTAATAGTGCATTTATGCTTTAATACTGCCTATCAAAACGGATTTGTGGGCATACGCTTTTTATGTGACATTGATTACACGCTAAAACATTACCCCAATATGGATTGGGAGTATGTGTATCAGCGTGCCAAACACTGGAAGATTGAAAAACCCATTTATCTTGCACTGTCTATCGTCACAAAATTCTTGGGAACACACATACCAGAACACGTCTTACAACAACTCAAACCCAATGATTTTAAAGTCACTATGCTTAATAACATAGAACAGATTTTCATGGTTGATATTGATTTTTATGCTATCTCTCCCGATTTAGCACATTTATGGCTGTCTAAAACACCCTTTCAAAAAAAATTGTCATTCATGCTTCAAAAAATATTTTTACCGCCTAACACCCTTGCTCATTTATATGGTATTCCTCCCAAAAAATCATTACGTCTTTATTTTTATTATCTTGTACGTTGGAAAGACCTTTTATTTCGATATGGAGGAAAAATCCTCCAAATTTTACGTAGTGATGTCCCAGTCGTTAAAACACAATATGATCATATTGCCACGTTAAAGCATTGGATGGAAACAAAAAATTAATACTGAGATTTAGGAGAGGGTATTTTTTGTCTGAATCAGAATTTACAGGATTATAGAATTTTCAGAATTGGGAAGGGGCACAGGCACAATCTAATGCTTGTGTTTGTGCCTTTTATTAATTCTGAAAATTCTTAAATTCTGTAAATTCTTATTCAGACAAAAAAT
>DAOVZS010000258.1 GCA_030635005.1 Thiomargarita sp.
AAGGGCAAGAGTGGCTAATATGGCAGAACCTGTAAAAATAACAAAAATATAAAAAACAATAGGATCAGTATGCATGAGAGAAAAAGCGTAAAATTCCATGCCCCTCCTAAGGAGGGGTTAAAGGGAAGAGTTATGATCCCGTCATACTAAAATCACGTCGTGCAATCGCAGTGCCAATCGTAAATCCAGCAATCACATCTATCAGTGACATTAAAGTCATCAGCAAAAAAGGCGTGGTACCCGCACTATTCCAAAAAAGGAAAGTCATTAAAAGTCCAAGAAATACGAACATTGATAACATATTTTCAACAGTGTTCTGATCTCCTGTTTTGGTTGCTTTGATTGTTTCAACAAATAAGGTAACCACACTTATCATGATAAAGATATCGCTGCCAGTCAGTGTCCATTCTGCTTCTGAGGGTAACAAAACAGAAAAAAGTGGATCTGGATTTCCAAAATTAACCCCAATCATCACCAATATAACATAGAGTATTCCAACGACTAAAAACAATGGAACATACGAAACCATTTTTAAAACATTTAGCACAATACACGCTCCTAAATACAGAAATAAGATACAATGAAAATAACACAACCCCCTATCGTATTAGTCTTAGCAGGTAACGATCCGTCTGGGGGCGCAGGGCTATGTGCTGATATTCAAGCACTTGCAAGTCAAGGCTGTCATGCTGCTCCCGTGATCACTTGTATCACCATACAAGATACATGCAATGTTCTTGAAAAAATACCTTTATCAGGAGAAACTGTTGTCGCACAAGCTGATGCAATATTAAATGATATCCCAATCGCAGTCTGCAAAATTGGTTTACTGGGTAGCATAGACATTGTGAAAGCCATACAATCTCTGCTACTCAAATATCCACATGTCCCAGTGATACTGGATCCGATATTAGCAGCAGGTGGCGGACAAACCTTAATGCAAGGTGATACGATTATCACACACTTATTACCTTTAACTTATATCATAACACCAAATAGCCTAGAATGTCGCACTTTAGTGCCTCAGGCAAAATCACTTGATGAAGCTGCACTACAACTTATAGCGTATGGTTGTGAGTATGTTTGTATTACAGGGACTCATGAAAATACATCTTTAGTAATCAATACCTTATATGGTCAAGGACACAAAATAGAATCTTGGAGTTGGCCTCGTTTGCCCCATAGTTATCATGGTTCAGGCTGTACTTTTTCGGCCAGTTTAGCAGGATTAATAGCACAAGGTAAAGATATACGCACAGCGGTGTATCATGCACAACAATATACATGGCAAAGTTTACAACATGGCTTTCTTCCTGGACAGGGACAGGCTTTGCCTAACAGACTACCTAAAAAGAGGAAATACTAATGACTATTACTACGGTTAATATAAGTGATGTTTATCGTATGCGTATCACCCATTTTGTAGACAAACTGATGCAAGAAAATTGGGGATTTAGAGAACGATTAGATAAAACAAAAGTTATCAATGATGTAACACAATCAATGCAAGAAAAATTTACATTGCAACAATTTATAGCTATCAAAGATAGTGAACTTCAACGGAGACTGGGACAAAGAATGGCAATAGTGAGTATGAATGGACTGATTACTGATTTTACACAGGAACAAATGACTGCTTTTAATGACGCAGTTGTAAGAAGGTAAATATCATGAATTATCTTTTAGATACAAACATAGTCAGTGCAATCATTAATAAAAATGAAAGAATCGTGAATAAAATGGCAATGCTCACTGATACCGGTGAACAAATCTGTATCAGTATTATTACTGATTATGAAATCAATCGCGGACTTTTTGCTGCCAATGCCCTCAAGAAATTGAAAATTTATAACAGTTTACGTGAGCAGCTCACTATTTTATGGTTTAATAGTTTAGATATCTCTCAAAAAGCAGCAGAAATTTATGCTTTTTTAAGAAAAAATGGTTTACCTATTCAAGATGCGGATATTTTAATCGCATCAACTGCATTAATTTCTGATCTCATTGTTGTGAGTAATGATAAACATTTCTTAAGAATTCCTGATTTAAAAGTTGAAAATTGGCTGCAATAAACTTTTTTTAAACTAATCTCGTCTTTTTTCTCATGCAAGGATTACACGGACTTTACGCGATCACCGATAACACGCTTATTAAACCAGAATATTTTGTAGAGACAGTAGAACACGCTATTATTGGCGGTGCTAACATCATTCAATATCGTGACAAAACTAAAAACGATAGCGTGCGTTTTAAGCAAGCCAAAGCCCTACGTATTCTTTGTCATCAATACAAGATTCCTTTAATTATTAATGATGATGTTGCACTCGCTCAACGCATCCAAGCGGATGGGGTACATTTAGGTAAACTGGATACTACACTGGATATAGCACGTTCTAAACTGGGTAGTCAGGCGATTATCGGTATATCTTGCTATAATCAATTATCATTAGCACAAGACGCTGTGAAAGCAGGCGCGACTTATGTGGCCTTTGGTCGTTTTTTCAATTCTAAGACTAAGCCACAAGCGGTCTCATGTTCCATAGACTTATTACGTCAAGCACGTCCCTTACTTAAGTGTCCAGT
>DAOVZS010000044.1 GCA_030635005.1 Thiomargarita sp.
ACCTGGCATGTTTAGGTGTGAATGTGCCTGTGAATATGCCTGCGACTCTAAAACCTGCAAGGTCTTGTTTTGACTTTGACTGTGTTTGTACTTTCGCCCCAACGGGGGCTAAAAAATGGAAACAGAGTGTGTAACATCAGTTAGAATGTCTAATAATAAGTGCTTGTCTTTTACAAATAATTGTTTGAAAACTAAGTTTAGTTTTGGGGGAGAGTAAGGGTAAAGTCATATGTGTTCTTATCTTAGATAATATGTGATAAGATTATACCACAGCTACAACCCATAACCTAAATGCCCGTGTTTGAAAGAGTTTGGATACCCTACACCTCTCCTATGAAGCACAGGATCTATATGAACTGCAACTCTGTCTGAATCAGAATTTATAGGATTATCACTCTCCTAAATCTCAGGAGAGCCATTTATGGCTATGATGCTTCACTGAATACTGATAAAGCCTACTAATATAGCTAATGTGAATTCATCATCAAGAGATACTTGTACCTCTAAACGTTGTAATTTTTTTTCAGCTGTTTTTGAGACTTTAACTGTCCAAAACCACTTTCGTTCCGCCATGAAGCTACTCCCTTTTTTTTCCCATTTGTGTTGTATTTGAATGTCTGTCAACACATTCATGGCGACCCAATGTGCAAGCGTTTTATCACGTAAATAAGCCGCATTTTCAGCATTTTCAGCACTGGTTTTAATCAGTGCTGACATTGCAACCGTTAAAATGGTTAAAGCAACCAAGACTTCTAATAATGTAAACCCTTGTTCTTTAATATGACGCATGTATTTCTCCCAGTGCCGTTCCAGTCACGTGATAAGCGTCTGCTTCCTCAGCACTGAAAATAACTTCAAAAGGTGTTAATTCACCGCTAGAAAGTATTAATAATTGTGGCATAGAGTCTTTATCTACTGGCATACCTTCTATCTGAAGTTCTATTTGAATAGCAGGCGGAAGTATACGATGTCGAAAAATATCATCTCGTGCTGTTTGAGGATGCCACTTTTGCCCTTCTAATACATAAAACTGATAACTATTATCTTCAAAAGAAATACCCATCTCTTTAGCTTGCATAATAGATTCTTCGCGTGCTAACGTCACTAAAGAGGAAAAACGTTTTCCTTCTAACTCTAATGTTCTGGAAATTCCCCCATCCCCAATAGACAAGCTGACAAAAGTTAAAATAACACTGATAATCACCATGACAACCATCAGTTCTATCAGGGTAAATCCATAAATAGTTTTAAAATTCAAAGCGTTATCCTTCCTATATCATGTTTTTTAACATAATGATTGATTTATAATGAGTAATAATGAAACGATTCCCATTTTGGCGACAACACAGGCAGCCATTCACATTGCACAGAAATTTCATCTCACTATGGTTAACACTGTTGCAGTTCCGCTATTTTTACAATTCAATGGCACACGTTTAGAATTACACGATATGATTCATGGCGTTATGTATGTTGATTTTGTAGGAGGAGCATTAGGTTATCGTCGTCGTTATGGGGGAGGATGTCAACAAAGTTTAGCAAAAGCGATTGGTTTAAAGCATGGTCGTAGGCCTACAGTATTAGATGCAACGGCTGGATTAGGGCGTGACGCTTTTATTCTGGCTTATTTAGGCTGCCAAGTTCAAATGGTAGAACGTTCCCCTATCATTGCTGCCCTATTATATAATGGCTTGCAACGAGCACAACAAGATCCTGATATAGGATTATTGATTACTGAACGATTACAATTGATTTTTGATGATGCACAACAGTGTTTTATGACACAACAAGCTGATGTCATATATTTAGATCCCATGTATCCCCATAGAAAAAAAACAGCTTTGGTTAAAAAAGAAATGCGTATCTTGAGAGCAATCGCAGGTGATGATATAGATGCACCTGCCTTATTAAAAAAAGCATTGTTATGTGCACAACATCGTGTCGTGGTTAAACGTCCAAAAACTGCTGAAAATTTGGATAATGCGATACCCAATTTTTCTATTAAAAGTGAAAAAACACGTTTTGATGTATATTTAACAGCATTTATTGACAAATCATGATTTTTTTCTCGAAGTTTACATGAGTAAAGAATTTTTTTAAGATCGGAATATAATCAACCATTTTCCAATTACGTTGCCAACACCCTTTTTTTGACATTCCCGCTATTGCAGATTTATTACCTTCATACACCGAAAAATAGCAAGGCACTTGGAAAGAAGCACAAAAAGCGATTAAATTACGCATTGCTTGTCCATCATCAATCACATTTAATACATTATTGCAAATAATAGTATCAGGATTACAGGATAAAGCCTCAATATTCTCTTTTTCTGTCCTATTAAATTTATCATAAACATACAATTTAACACCGAGTCCTGCAGCATATATTTTATTTGAATCATATTTTCCCCCTCCAATATCAAGGATGGTTAATCCCGTTAATGTGGGTAAAAGCGTTCGAATAATGGGATTGACTTGATTAATACTGGTTGCAGCACTGGTTTTTTGTTGCATATTAAGATAATTATGAAGTTTTATACTGAATACATAATATAAAAAATATTAACATTAATATCCAGGAATGTAAAATGACTCTAAAAGTGTATTCATTTGATGTGTTTGAGACCTGTCTTGTCAGAGGCGTTGAAAATCCTAAAGATTTGTTTTTTGAATTGGCACGACGTATTAGTACATATACACAAAGAGAGATTCTGCTTGAACTCGCACAATGTCGCATAGAAGCAGAACAGAGAGCACGGGTTGTATCAAATAAAGAAGATATTACGATTGATGATATTTATAATCATTTTCCGGAATTAAAAGATTGGGGCATTTCGTCAGATGCGATGAAATCGGAAGAAATTCAGCTAGAATTTGAATCAGTACACCCTATTCTTGAAATAAAAAATAAGATTAAAGCGTTACGTGCTGAAGGGAAACGCATTATTTTTATTAGCGATATGTATCTGCTCACATCACACATTAGTAGAATGCTTAAAAAATATGAGATAGCACAAGCAGAAGATCATATTTATGTCTCTAGTGAACTGGGCATCTGTAAAGGTAGTGGCAAACTGTTCACGCATGTTTTAGAGCAAGAAGATATTTTACCTCATGAATTACTGCATCATGGAGATAATTATCATAGTGATATGTCAGCACCTGCCCTTCAAAATATACACATATGCCCTTTTCGTCATATCGAACTGAATCGTTATGAAAGAGCCACAATGTACGATACAGACGCAGAATTAGGCGTACGTTCTAAATTATCGGGTATCAGTCGTGCTATTAGGATGAGGTACACGTCAAGTCAAGATCGAAAATCTCCTGCTTTAGAAATTGCCGCCAATATTGCCGCTCCTTTTTTAACAGCATACGTAGCATGGGTATTAACTGATGCACGAAAACAAGGCATTAAGCATCTATTTTTTCTCTCGCGCGACGGTCAAATTTTTTATAAAATTGCACAAACGCTTTCTCAATATCTTGAAGCACCGAAATGTCATTATATTTATGGTTCAAGACAAGCCTTTTATTTACCTGCGATACGATCTGTGGATCGTCAGGAATTAGACTGGTTAGCCTATCATGGAGGTGGACATTCTTGGGCGCCCAAAACTATTTTAAAACGATTACATCTCACACCTCATGAAGTAAAACACCTAAAAGAATTTGGATTTCAGGATGATCAATTAGAAGAAGAGCTTGATGAACAAGGATTTGCACGGTTTTGGGAGATGTTAGCGCATCCAGAAGTGACCAAACTTATTTTGAATAGAGCTAAATATACCAGATCATTGGTAAGAGATTATTTCAAACAAGAAGGTTTTATTCCCGGTATCTCGGCACTTGTTGATACAGGCTGGTCATTACGAAGTCAATCCGCAATCAAAAAAATCATCAGCGATGATACTGTAGACTCCAAAATTTGGGGATATTATTTGGGTATTTTTAGATGGCGTTTAAAAATTTCACAAGGCGGAAATTATCGGGCCTTTTTTATTGAAACGCATGATGATGACAGGAAATCAGATTCAACATTAAAATTTCTTTTTCCAGCCTATTATCCTTTAGTATTAGAACATGTATTTACCATGTGCGATCATGGGACAGCGATGGGATATAAGCGTGAAAATGGCAAGATTATCCCCATACTCGCTGAAGAAACTCATGATGAACGCATGTCATCACTGATTCAACAATTTCAAGAGGTGATCGTCTCTTATGCTGATGAAATCGGTAAAAGCGGCATTATTGAAGAAAATGTAAAGGTCATGAAACACAGTGCACTTGCAAATTTTGCAAGATTCATGTCTAACCCAACTGCAAAAGAAGCAGCCTCTATTGCCTGGATGCAAGGCGTCGTTGATCAGGTACATGATAAGAAAAATTATGGACTACTGGCGCGTCGAATTGGAATCAAAGAGATTTTCTATATTGCTGCGAAACAAACAAATCTTAGATTACCTAAAGACTTTCTGATATTAGGGTACGCTTGGGAAGAAGGTTCTTTAGCCTTATCAAGCATTTGGGTGCGTGTTTCCTATCGTATTGTAAAGAAAATCTTAGAAAACCTTTTGGAATATCGAAAAAAAGTAAAACTACAAGGGATAAAATTGAGAATCATTTATAGGCAAAGAATGCCCTTTACAATGAGATTTATTATCTCCAACACGCTGCATTATCTCTACACAGCCGTGCGTTGGATATATATTCTCATAACTCCTCATAAAATTCGCGGGATAATAGGTCGTTTTCGAGCAAAAATGAGGTAATCCAGCACCCCAGGGAAATGATCCCTGGACATACATCATGTCATGATTCACGTGATAATAAAGCCTCTACAAAACTCTTCGCTTCAAAACACCGCAAATCATCCACTTGTTCTCCAACCCCGATAAAACGAATCGGTAATCCTATTTTTTTTGCTATCGCAAATACAATCCCACCTTTAGCAGTGCCATCTAATTTAGTCAGCGTTAAACCCGTAACGCCAACAGCCTGATGGAATTGTGTTGCTTGAACCAACGCATTTTGACCAATACCCGCATCAATCACAAGCATCACTTCATGGGGCGCATTGGGATCGATTTTAGTCAGTACGCGGCGCACCTTTTTTAATTCTTCCATCAGATTATCTTGCGTATGTAAACGTCCTGCAGTATCTGCAATCAAAATATCAGTGCCACGTGCTGTCGCAGATTGCAAAGCATCAAAAATAACAGAGGCAGAATCTGCCCTGCCTTCTTGTGCAATAACTGGAACATCATTACGTTCTCCCCACACTTTTAATTGTTCAATGGCAGCTGCCCGAAAAGTATCCCCAGCTGCTAACATCACAGACCGTCCTTCTGCCTGAAAACGTTTCGTCATTTTACCAATAGTCGTGGTTTTACCTGCTCCATTAATACCGACCATTAAAATAACAAAAGGCTTATCATTATCATTAGGTAATAGCAAGGGTTGTTCTACAGTCTGTAAAATTGCCTGCATATTTTGTTGTAAGCTATAAAATAAGGCTTCTGAATCCTTAAATTGTTTACGGGCTACTTTCTGATTCAAATCTGCCATTAATACCGTGGTCGCTTCTACACCCAAATCTGAGGTCAGTAATAACGTTTCGACTTCTTCAAGTAAATCATCATCTATTGCTTTTTTAGTCAACAATAAACTTTCCAAACCAGCCGTTAAGTTGTGACGCGTACGACTTAAGCCTTCTTTTAAACGTGCAAACAAACCCTGTTTTATGTGGGTATTTTCAGCAGGTTCCGTCTTTTTATTAAATCCAAACATATCAAGAAATAGTCATTTTGTTAAAAAATCTTAAATTTTCCATAAAGAAATGATGATTTTTATTTTGAATTGGTTGTTTTCCAAAAAAATTTTCCGAGGCAAAAACGTGCCATTTACATTCATATAAGATCTATAATCTATTTCCCAATCATCTTGTTGCAAACGAGATAAACGCTTTGACTTATCCAAGTTATAATCTTGTGGAGCAGAATTAGGGGCAGGCAAACCGCGAATCCAATATTGTAAATTGGTGACAGGAATATCTAGCTTTAAAACTTTAAAAATAAGGGTATCTGGATTATCAGCTTTAAATATTTTTTTGTCTGATGTTCGCAGAGTAACCCCATTTTTATTGCCTGTTAACACTAAAGCACCTTGCCCCATAGGACTGTGGAAACGTAATGTATAGCTTGATTCTTCCTGTTTCCAATACACTCTTGCTGTCCAACGATCATGTTCCGTTGAAATAGTCATCCCAGCATTTAAAGTCCAGGAATCCACATGACTTGTTTCCAAAGGGGGTATGGAAGGTAAGGTACTACAAGCTGACAGTACTAATACTAATAAAAATAAACGTATTATCATCATTTGCTTTTAACCGGTAAAAAATGATGGACGACTTCAAGTAATTTTTTATCCAGAGGAAAAATATCCAATGCTATATTCCAAATATCTTTAGCAGCCTTATAATCTCCTTGTTTCCATAATACTTCTCCTAAATGTGCCGCTATTTCAGGATCAGCACGTTGCGTATAAGCCTGACGCAAATAGGTGATTGATTCTGTATATTTACCTTGCTTATACAACACCCATCCCATACTATCTAAGATGTAATAATCATCTGGACGTAACAGTAAGGCTTGTTTAATCAAATCATACGCTTCCTGATAACGATCTGTGTGTTCTATAAGACTATATCCTAAAGCATTGAGAACATTGGCATTTTTAGGTTTTAAAGTCAAGATATAACGTAAATCCTGTTCAAATTGAGCGACCTTTCCCATTTTTTCATACAACATAGCACGCATATAGAGCACATCAGTATTATCTGTTTCTAAAGTCAGAAGACGATTATAAGTCTCTAAAGCTTCTTGATCACGTTTTTGTTCAAGCAATAATTCTGCTTCTAACAGCATTAAATTAAGCCTATCTTCATGATTGGACATCATGGGCACAGCGTGTAAATGTTCAATAGCTGCCGTTGTCTGTCCTTGTGCCACTAAAATAATCGCAATTTTGGCTTGCACATTTAAATAATTAATGCCCTCATCTATTTGATGATACCAAACAAGTGCTTCGTCTAGATTTTGTTCTGTTTGTGCAATTTGCCCTAAATAATAACGTGCCGTATTCAACACTTTTCCATTATCGATTAAAGCACTAAAATACTTTTTAGCTTCTGAGAATTCGTCTATTTGTAAAGATAATGCGCCCAATGCATATAAAAAATCACCATTTTTGTGAGGTGCGTTTGAAGCTAATAATTTAAAGTGTGTGATTGCATTTTTAAACTGTTTCGCCTCAGTAAGCATACGGGCATACATTAAACGCCACTCAATTTTATCTGGAAATTGCTGTAATGCTTGTTTCAACCAATCTAAGGCTTGCGGCATTTTTCCTTGTTTTTTCAAAAGATAGGCATAAAAACGTACTGCCTCAACATGATCAGGCACATAGCTAAGGAGCGTATCCAACACCTCTAAAGAATTGTCTAATTGATTAGCATGGTTGAGTAAACGGGCATACATCATTAAAATAAGGGGATCATTAGGTTGTTTTTCAACCAATTTCTTTATTAATTCTAACGACATCTCCTGATCAGCCAGTTGCTCTAATATGGCTATAATCACACTTTCTTGTGCATCAGTTTTAAAAGTATCAATCATGACTTCTAAATGTTCCCCAGCCTCTTTGATACGTTTTTCACGTAAAAGCATACTCACTAGAATCTGACGGGCATAAGGATTATCGGGGGCTAACGTAACCCACAGCTGTGCTGATTTCATTGCAATGTTATATTCTTGTGCATATTCAGCGACCTGAGTAGCCCGTTCTGCTATCTGCTTATTTTTTGTGAACACCGCAATATCGTAAAAATATTCTGCTGCCAATGTATAATAACCGCGAAGTTGTGCATTTTCTGCAACTAACGTTTTATACATGTATTCATGTTGTAGAGACAAAAAGGGTCCTATTTGGGGCACAGAAATCTTAGATACTACAGTTTCTTGAGCAACCGCATCATTCTGTATTAATTGACTCGCACATCCTATAAAGACGTTAGTAAATAGAATGACTCCAACATTTTTACATAAAAAATTCATTTTTTACCTCAAAATTAGTTAGTTTATAATAGTATTATACATGATAATAGAATATAAAAATTTATTGAATAACTGATAACTGATAACTGATAATGAATATTATTCAAGAAGCCTTGACATTTGATGATGTATTACTTTTACCCGCCCATTCGACTGTGTTACCAAAACAGGCACAATTGAAGACGCTATTAACACGAGAGATTAGTCTCAATATTCCGCTTCTTTCAGCAGCTATGGATACAGTCACTGAAGCGCGTCTTGCGATTACCATAGCACAAGAAGGCGGTATCGGCATCATCCATAAGAATTTAACAGTTGAAGAACAAGCACATCAGGTACAAAAAGTCAAAAAATTTGAAAGTGGTGTGATTCACGATCCCATTATTGTATCTCCTCATACCAGTATTCAAGATGTATTAGATTTAACACGTACTCACAAGATATCAGGTGTTCCTGTTGTTGATAAAGAAACTTTAGTGGGTATTGTCACCCATCGTGATTTGCGCTTTGAAACTCATTATGATCAGCCCGTTTCAAGTATTATGACTCCAAAAGAACGTTTAGTAACCGTACAAGAAGGAGCAAGTCGCGAAGAAGTCGCACAATTATTACATCAACATCGTATTGAAAAAGTGCTGATTATCAATAAACATTTTCAATTGTGTGGCATGATTACGGTTAAAGATATTCAAAAAGCCACCGAAGAACCCAACGCATGTAAAGATGAACAAGCACGTTTACGTGTGGGGGCTGCGGTAAGTTCTGGAGAAAATACTGATCTCCGCGTATCCGCCTTAGTTCAAGCAGGTGTAGATGTTATTGTTGTAGATACTGCACATGGACATGCACAAAGTGTATTAGATCAAGTGCGTTGGATTAAACAGCATTATCCTGATGTGCAAATCATAGGGGGTAATATTGCAACCCGAGAGGCTGCTTTGGCGTTAAAAAAAGCAGGGGTAGATGCGGTAAAAGTGGGGATTGGTCCAGGTTCTATTTGTACCACACGTATTATTGCAGGGGTTGGTGTGCCACAAATCACCGCGATTGATAATGTTGCACAAGCATTGAAAGGAACAGGTATCCCTCTTATTGCAGATGGGGGTATTCGCTATTCTGGTGATATCGCCAAAGCTATTGCTGCAGGTGCCCATTCAATTATGATTGGTGGCTTGTTTGCAGGCACAAAAGAAGCGCCAGGCGAAGTAGAATTATATCAAGGACGTGCATATAAATCATATCGTGGCATGGGATCATTAGCGGCTATGTCACAAGCACAGGGTTCAAAAGATAGGTATTTTCAAGCGGATGTTGAAACAGAAAAAAAGTTAGTACCTGAAGGTATTGAAGGACGTGTGCCACTTCGGGGTCCTTTATTGGATGTGATTCATCAATTGTTAGGGGGATTACGTTCTAGTATGGGTTATACAGGCTCACATACCATAGAAGAGATGCGTACAAAGCCACAATTTGTACGCGTCAGTATGGCGGGAATGCGTGAAAGTCATGTTCATGATGTTTTAATTACCAAAGAAGCGCCTAATTATCGCGTTGATTAAAAATATTTTGTTCCCAAGCTTAAAAGTTTGGGAACTTATTCCTTTTCTTACACAATATTGCCTAAAAATCCAATATAATGGGTGATTTGATTATTATCATTCGTGACTGTACTGATACTTAAGTACCCTTCCCATAGGCTACCATCCTTACAACGATTAATGATTTCACCATTCCAAGAACCCTTTGTCAAAATATCATCCCACATTGCGTGATAAAAAGATTTTTTATATTGACCTGCACTCATTTTACTGGGATTATGTCCTAACAGTTCGTCTGCTGTGTATCCAAATATATCAAGATACGCTTGATTCACTTTAATAATACTGGCATGAACATCTGTAATGATAATGCCAATACGACCAAACTTAAAAGCCATATTCATAATAGCATTTTCAGTTTTAAGAGATTTTAGAGTGACTAAAGTCTTGATTCGTGTGATTAATTCAGTTTTTGTAATGGGTTTAATGAGGTAATCATTGGCACCAATTTCTAAACCTGATACTTGATTTTCTTCTATCAGCAATAGTATTGATAACGCACTGGCAGACCAAGTTTCACGAATTTTTAGCAGTACATCATAACCTGTTTGCGTCACATTGAGTACCACTACATCAGGTTTTAAACCTGTTTTAAGGATTTCCAAAGCATCGATACTAGAAGAGACAGAGGTGACGACATATTCTGGAGATGATAAATATGATTGTAATATCTCAGGGGCTGCATCAATAATGAGTATTTTGAACTTGGTCAGTTTTTTTGAAATGGGTTCACTTTTCTTAGAAATGGGTATTTCTAAAGGTTCGGCTATTGAGAGAGGTAAAATAAAAGTGAATTCTGACCCTTTTTTCTCTGTTGAATTGACAAAAATGCCCCCTTCTTGTAATTCAATTAATTGTTTAGTCAAACTTAAACCCAAACCAGTCCCATCATATTTGCGCGTACTACTGCCATCAATTTGTTCAAAAGACTCAAAAATTCTTTTAATTTTATCTGCAGGAATGCCAATACCTGTATCAGATATTGTAATAGCTAAATAACAAGTGTTCGCCTCTATATTCGATTGTTCAATCTTTTCTAATGCACCGGGATCAAACGGCATTTTTATTTCATATTCAATATTTCTGCGCACAATTTGAGCCGTGATTTTTATCTGACCTCTTTTTGTAAATTTAATGGCATTTTCAATTAAATTGTATAAGATTTGTTGTGTACGATTTTCATCTGCTAAAACAAGTGGCATCTTATCGGAAATAGCGTTAATAAACGTCAGATCTTTTTGAATCAGCAATTTTTGAAGCATATCTAACACGATACGTGTCATTTTTTGCATATTCACTGGTTTTAACTGCGGTTCAATATTTTTACGTTTTAATCTCGAAAA
This sequence comes from Thiomargarita sp., assembly GCA_030635005.1. GTDB lineage: Bacteria > Pseudomonadota > Gammaproteobacteria > Beggiatoales > Beggiatoaceae > DAOVZS01. Next base: position 11,062 of record DAOVZS010000044.1, read on the forward strand.
ATCTAACAGATTATTCAGCAAATTATTCAATCGGTATCCACATTGAATCAAGCTAGAAAACATATCTCTATGCTTGTCAGCCAATTCACTACATAACTCAGTATATAAATGATTTGAAAATCCGAGAATACCATGAAGTGGGGTTCGTAATTCATGGGAAATATTGGTTAAAAATTGATCCTTAAGTCTATTGAGTTGTTCTAGTTTTGCATGTTGTTCTGCCAGTAATTTTTCATTTTGATAAATGTAGACAGCATCTTGAACGGTTTGTTTTAAATTATGTGCATCCCAAGGTTTTGTAATATAGCGATATAATTTTGCATGATTAATAGCATACCCCACCGCTTCGATATCAGCTTGTCCAGTCAACATAATGTTAATCGTATCGGGTAAACGTGTATGAATACGCTCTAATAACTCATCTCCTTTGATATTGGGCATCAAATAATCTGCAATAACCACAGCAATCTCAATAGATTTATCCTCTAATAACTCTTCAATCACCATTAAAGCATCTTCTCCATTTTCTGCAAATTCAAGACGATACTTATTACCAAAAGCTTTATGAAGTTCTATTTCAAGACTTTCCAACACTGTTTGTTCATCATCCACACATAAAATGATAGGTTTAGACATCACATTTTTCCTGTTTTAAGAGTTTAAGGGTAAAAGAACTGTAAATGTGGTATGACCCACGACACTGGTCACTTCAATATTACCTTTATGTTTTTCAATGATACGTTTTACAATATCTAAGCCTAAGCCACTGCCTTCACCCACTGCTTTTGTCGTGAAAAAGGGCTCAAATATTTTTGATTTGATTTCTGATGGAATGCCCTTGCCAGTATCTGTCACACTAATGCTAATATATTTTTCTTGTAATACACCTTTAATACTTAAAACACCTTTATAATCCATTGCTTGTAACGCATTATGAATGAGATTGATCCATACTTGATTTAAATCATCAGGATAGCATGATATTAACGGTAATGTGGCGATGTCTTTTTTTACGTGTATACTTGGTTTAAGTTGATTTTGATACAATGTTAAAACCGTGTCAATACCTTCTGCAATATTAGCCTCTACTTTTTTATCTAATGAATCAAAACGGGCAAAACTTTTTAATGCAAAAACTACTTTAGTCGCACGATTAGAGGCGATTGTAATGGTTTCTACACTCCGGTGTAAACTAGACAGTTGATAGGCTTGCTCTAAAATTGTTTGACACTGCGTGTCTTGTAACAGTGATAAAAATGGATTAATATCCTCATAAACCCCTATTCCAATTAATGATATGGCTATTGTATCAGATTGTGGTATAGAATGAGATTCTAATTTTTTCATCAAAGATTTTTTTAAAATACGTTTTTCTTTAATAGATAAACTGAGATCAATAGTAGAAGATTTTTGGATTAAGGCAAAAAAATCATGCTGACGTTCTGTGGACAGTTGTTGTACAAATGCTGGCAATTGCAACAAGGTTTTATTTAAAAAATCTGCAATATTTCCCACTGAAGAATGAATAGCGCCTAAGGGCGTATTAATCTCATGAGCAATCCCTGCAATCAATTTACCCAAAGCTGCCATTTTTTCAGATTGAATCAATTCATGACGCGTTTGTGTTAATTCATCAACTTTATCATTTAAGCGAACAGTTAAATCTCTGATACGTAAATGCGTACTAATACGTGCTAATACTTCATCATAATCTATGGGTTTGGTGATGTAATCTACACCGCCTGCCTCAAATCCTTTCACTTTATCCTCTATGCTTTCTAAAGCAGTCATAAAAATGACTGGAATATTGGCAGTCTGAGGATGTGCTTTTAATTGACGACAGGTTTCAAAACCATCCATTTCTGGCATAAGCACATCTAATAGTATGAGTGCAGGCAGAGCCATTTTAGCTCTTTCTAAACCGAGTTTACCATTACGTGCAACCATAATTTCAAAATCATATCCCTCCAAGTATTCTACTAATAATTTTAAATTATTAGGATTATCATCTATAATTAAGATAGAATATTTCTTTAAATAAATCGATTTTTTTGTTGCAGGCATACTCATTAATGTGTCCTTTCCAAGCTATATAATCTTTCCGGGGTTCCGATATCACTCCATTCTCCTTTATAATATTCACCGCTCACTTGCCCATTTTGCATTGCTTTGATTAATAAAGGTGCTAGAGGAAATCGTTCCTTTTGACACATTTTAAATAAATCAGGATGATACACGCCAATCCCACTAAACGTTAAACGAGCCGTATTACCTTGAGATACATGGTTTTTGATAAGGCAAAAATCACCTTGGAGATGATGCGGTGGATTCGGGACTAAAACTAAATGTGCTAAGCCTGTCAGTCTATCGCGTAATTGTGCAAACGGATAATCACACCAGATATCGCCATTAATGACCAAAAAAGGGTTTGTTCCTAAAAGAGGTAAGGCTTTGAAAATACCCCCGCCTGTTTCTAAAGGGATAGTTTCGGGAGAATAAGACAATTTTGCCCCATAATGCTCTCCCGCACCTAAAGTACGTTCAATCTGTTCACCTAAATAGGCATGATTGATCACAATTTCTGTAAAACCAGCTGCAACAAGATGTTGAATATGATATTCAATCAAACATTGTCCTTTGATTTTTAATAATGGTTTGGGAATCGTATCTGTTAAAGGACGCATACGTTCTCCACGTCCTGCGGCAAGAATCATGGCTTTCATGTTAAATGATTGAGTGTTGTTTTAACGACTTGATGTAAAGGTGTTAATTCTGGATAATGAGCGGTGACTTCTACAATATAATTCAAAGTTCTTGGAATATCTTTAAGATAACCAGATTTTCCATCACGGTGATATAAACGTGCAAAAATACCACTGGCTTTTAAATGTCGTTGTATCCCCATCCAATCAAACCATTGTAAAAATTGTTTTTGATCAATTCCCTTTAAAAGATTCGCATGTTGTGCATGTGCGTAATAATCTAAAGCCCAGCCTTGCACTTGTTTAAGAGGCCATGAAATATAACAATCGCGTAATAAGGAAACCAGATCATAGGTGATGGGACCTAACACTGCATCCTGAAAATCTAAAATACCTGGATTATTTTGAGGTAGACACATTAAATTACGGGAGTGATAATCACGGTGGACAAACACTTGAGGTTGTGATAACGCTGAGTGACTTAATAATTCAAAACATGGTTTTACAGTGTCAGGTGGAGAGGGGAAATTTAAATGTTTACCCCATAACCAATGGGTAAACAAATCCATTTCATTATGCAATAATTGATGATCATATAAGGGTAAATTATGCGTCGCCGTGTGCGTTTGCATTAACAGTAAAGCATCCAAAGCATCTTGATATAAATGTTCCACCTGTTCTTGATGCGCTAAGGCTGGTAAATACACTTGTTCCCCTAAATCTGTCAAGACTAAAAAACCGTGTTCAAGATTACTGGCTACAATTTTTGGTACATTTGC
>DAOVZS010000282.1 GCA_030635005.1 Thiomargarita sp.
GACATATATGGGCAGCGTCCTAGGTTTGCGAGCGTGGGTGCATACCATCTGTTTGCGATATGGTAAATAGATTGCATCAGCACTCTCCTAAAATTCAGGAGAGCTATTATGCTTAGTATTTAATAATCTTCATTTTAGGCAGGCATCACGTTACATTAAAATATGCCCACGTTGTATTAAAACCGCACCACGTTACATTAAATCCTAGGGCGTTGCCCCAGGCTGATATATGTCGCCCTTTCAGGGGCTTGTATCTTTTCTCCTGAAAGTTGATATACATACACTTTTAAAATCTTGTATTTTTTGATAATATATAAGATGTTCATTTATATTTCATGCTATTAACAACTGATAACGGATAATTCACATGCGCGAAAAAATTAAATTAGTGTCAAGTGCCAAGACAGGTCATTTTTATACCACCAGCAAGAATAAACGCCAAACACCTGACAAGTTGGTTTTTAAAAAATATGATCCTGTTGTTCGTAAACATGTTGATTATAAGGAAGCTAAAATCAAATAAGGCTTTGGAGTATTTGACATGTCTATTATTAAAATGACCGATTTAGATTTGGCAAACAAACGGGTTTTAATTCGTGAAGACTTAAATGTGCCCTTATCTAAAGGGATTGTGTCTAGTGATCTCCGTATTCAAGCTGCATTACCCACCATCAGGCACGCTTTGAAAGCGGGGGCAAAAGTGATGATCATGTCTCACTTAGGCAGACCCAAAGAGGGTGAATTTGATGAAAAATCCTCTTTAGCCCCCGTCGCAACACATTTAGAAAAATTACTGGGGCAAGCTGTTCCATTGGTTAAAGATTGGTTAAACGGAGTCACGGTGGATTCTGGCACAGTCGTCTTATGTGAAAATGTGCGTTTTAATAAAGGCGAAAAGAAAAATGATGAGGTCTTGTCCAAACAAATGGCGGCTTTATGTGATATTTATGTGATGGATGCCTTTGGCACCGCACACCGTGCCCAAGCTTCTACGCATGGTGTGGCTAAATATTCCCCTATTGCCTGTGCAGGTCCCTTATTAGCAGGTGAGTTGGCAGCACTGGGCAAAGCTTTAGAGAATCCAGCACGTCCCTTAGTGGCTATTGTGGGGGGATCAAAGGTGTCTACTAAATTAACAGTGCTTGCGTCTCTTTCAAAAGTAGTGGATCAATTGATTATCGGTGGAGGGATTGCTAATACCTTTATTGCTGCAGCAGGTCATTCTGTAGGTAAGTCCTTGTATGAAAAAGATTTAGTGGAAGAAGCGAAAAAACTCAGTGCTACCGCACAAGCACGTGGGGGTGATATTCCTGTACCCACTGATGTCGTAGTCAGTACTGTCAATCCTTTTGAAAACGCTGATGCCCCAGCAACTTTGAAAGCAGCAGATACGGTTACTGCAGATGAAATGATTTTCGATATTGGTCCCGAAACGTCGGCTAAACTGGCAGAGATTCTTAAAAACGCAGGGACAATTGTGTGGAATGGTCCCGTAGGTGTTTTTGAATATGACCAATTTGGAGCAGGCACCTTAGCTTTAGCAAACGCTATTGCAGACAGCAAAGCATTTTCTATTGCGGGTGGGGGAGATACCTTAGCAGCTGTTGATAAATATGGAATTAGCAAGAAAATTTCCTATATATCAACGGGCGGAGGTGCTTTTTTAGAATTTTTAGAAGGTAAAAAATTGCCAGCAGTGGCTATTCTTGAAGAACGTAATGCTTAGAAGAACTAAAATTATCGCCACATTAGGTCCTGCTACAGATACGCCCGAGATATTGGATAAAATTATCCGAGCAGGCGTTGATCTTGTACGGCTTAATTTTTCGCATGGCAGTGCTAAAGAACATCAAGAACGCGTGAGACAAATTCGACGGTGTGCGTGTCGGTACGGACGAGCGATTGGTGTGATTGCCGATTTGCAAGGACCTAAAATTCGTATTGAAAATTTCATTGCAGGTCACATTTCTCTGAAGAATGGGGATTCTTTTATTCTTGATACCAAGTGTCCTTCTGATGCGGGTACTCAAGAATATGTGGGGATCACTTATAAACAATTACCACAAGATGTACGTCAAGGCGATATTTTATTATTAGATGATGGACGTATTGTCTTAGAA
>DAOVZS010000162.1 GCA_030635005.1 Thiomargarita sp.
TAGGCTTGTAATTGATGATAATGTGACGCCATTGTGCCTTTACTTAATTTTTGTTCCCAACAGGCATAAGGATAATCACGCATATATTCAAAAGAACGTTCAACCCCCCCAATGACTGTGGGAGAGGTAATCACACTGATGCTGCCGACATCCTCATGAATATCCTTTGGAATATGTATCGATTCTGTTATCGTATTAGCAATTGTAGTCCCAAAAGTTGCCACTGTTGTCGAAGCACGTCGGGGATAAACCCGTACTGTTTGGCGTAAGCTATCTCCTTCTTCAGCATCTGAGGCAGTGACTGTTAATTCAATTATTCCCGGTCTTGTTGTGGCAATCTCCAACCATTGCGGATAACGTTTATAAGGTTTCGTGTTAAGCAAACTACTGTGTTTTTCTACGGATTTAATGGGAGGACCTTCTGCTTTTAAACTCACCTTTAAGTCACGTACCTTATCCGTCCGATTCATCACCGTAAAGCCAGCTTTAAATATATCACCCATCAAAACTTGATTTGGTAAGGCAGGACGAATTTCAATGGGTTTATTGACTTTGAAATGCGCATCACTTAAACCCATACGATCAGTGGGCGTAGTCGCCATGACTAACACACGCCATCCTGTTAAATTATCAGGAATTTTAAATTTAACTTGTGCTTTTCCATCGCTATCTGTTTTAAGAGAAGGATTCCAATAACTGACAAATTTAAAAACAGAACGTGGATTCGAACTTGCGATAGAACTACTGCCATCACCACCCCCATCACCCCCCGCATTGGCCCCTTTCTTTTCAAATTTAATCCGTCCAACTAGATATTTTAATAGATTATAATTTGTCATATCTAAATCATTTAAAGTATAAAACCCTTTATAAAGATCAAAATAGCCCAATCCTTGTGATAATAAATCAAATACAGATTCATCCAATACAGTGATTGCTAATTCTATCGGCTCGTGGGTGGGATGTCGCGGTATTGCATGTAAATCAAGAGTCACTTCTTCACCAGGCTTATAGCTAGTTTTATTACTTTTGATATCTACTACCACTTCTTTATAAGGATCACGTATATTTGTTTCCACATAACCCATACGGAAATCAGGTTTCCCTAAATCCACTTGATTTTGATCAATAGGCTTTTCAACACGAGGCGACATGATCGTCACAGAAAGATAAAAGCCAGGGACATAATCAGCTTCAATAGGCACTTCAATCACAGATATGCTGTCTTTTAAAGTGTGTACCCAGCTTTTGAGTGTGCCAAAACGTTCTATCGTAATTAAAGCTTGTGCACCCGGATATGGATTTTTAACCATATAACGAGCCGTGTCTCCTACTTTATAATTATCCTGTTCAGGTACAATGTCTAATGTATTGCCTTCGTCAGTATCCCACATGACATATCCAGAACCAGTAGCCCATTGTCGTAATACGGTAGTATGGGAACGATTGTGAGTATCTTGAATAGTCGCCGTGATTTTATAATCACCTGCTTTACTGGGAATAAAGGTACAGGGTACACCTTTTAGCGTAGAAGTTTGATGACAAGTCGCTGCCTCAACCCAATCATATGTATATCGTGTTAAATAAGCATTTCCTGCCCCTTTAACACGTGACGCTTTCCTGAGCAAATATTCAATAGTAATATCAACCTCAGTGCCTGCCACAGGATTGCGATGTTCATCAACCACCAGACTTAAAATTTTAGCCTCTTCATTGCTTGAGAGGAGCCAGCTGGTTTCTTTAAGTCCCACAAATCGGTCTCGTCCCACATAAGTGGCCGTCGTACTGTGTGCGATTCTTTTACCGCGATCATCACTGACAGCACTTTCTACCCGCAGTTTTCCATATAAAATGTCTGAAGTTGTGGGTAACGTAAATGTTGTTTGCAATAACCCCTTATCATTAATTATTTTTTCGTCATTGCTAAAGACTGTTTCTGAATAATGTGTATAAAGATCAAATGTAAAATCCATCGTACTGAAATAAGAGCGCGTGATACTCGCAGTAATTCTTGTTTCAGCATCCACATAAGGGCCACCCGCATGTAACATAGCACTGGTATTCACCGTGACTTTGTCACCAATGTGAAACAAGTCTCCTTCTAATTCTGTACGGACTCGAAAAGGGGAAGGCGTAAAATCGCTGACCAAGACACGTAAAGGATACCAGCGACCATGTTGAGAAGATAATTTAAAATTATACCACCCTACTGCAGCATTTTCTGGTAGGCGAAATTCTCCATCATAAGTGCCAAATTCAGACAGGCTTAAATCTTTCACTTCATAAGCCACTTTTCCCATAGGATCTTTTACTGTTAAATGATAGCCATCCTTTGGGGGCTGAATGAATGCTTGATTACTTTGATCACGTACAAAAAACTTATATTGTATGGTATCGCCTACTTTATAAACACCTTGCGCAGTCGTTCCCCAAGTACGAATATGTCCATATTTTTTTTCTCTACTTGAATATGGGGATATTGAAAGACGATAATCATAACTGAGTGGCAATAAGGCCATATCTTGACCTTTTTGACAGTGCACAAATAATTTTAACGATTTTTGAGAATAGACTCGACTATAATCTAATTTAGGATCAAGTGTTTGTGTACCGGGTAGTAAGGCAATACCCTCAGCATTAGTCACGCTCTCTGCTAAGGATTTAGAAACAGTATCAATCGTACCCAAATAAATTGACACATCTACACCTGCGACAGGCAAACCTGTGGCAAAATCAGTCACCCATACCAAAGTATTGTAATGCCCTATTTTAGTTTGTACATAGTAAGGCGTGACTTGGCTTATAAAATGGTTAGCAGTAGAAGCATCAGAATCATTATCAATAGTTGGCTTAGTGGTAAAGTAGCCTTGTACCATACCGCTTGGCTTGGCAATCAAATCACGAATCCCTAAGGGGCGTCTGAATATAACATCGGCCGCTTTGGGTACAGAAACAGTTTTTTGTTTTTGAGAAGACCACCCTTGGGGAGTTAATAAGTGATAATTAAAGGTGATTTCTTCTAAATTGATAAGAACAATAGGGAGCTCACTATCGACACCTTTTTCTAATACAGATATTGGATGGTTAAAGTGATAAGTGGGAGCAAAATGATCCGTCAAAAATGATAAATCTATGGGTTCAGATAACGTGCGACCAAACATATCTGTCAAGGCAAGGGTGTCACCTTTCAACTGATACGTCTGATAAGGTTTTAAATCTATGGGTAATCGTTGGTAATAACTTTCGTGTTTTTTATGAGCAGAGTCCAGATTGGATGAATTAGAAATATATTGCCAAGGATTATAATTTGTATTCCCCTTTGCTAAATCAGGCGTGATCAGCAAATGATTCTGAATCGCTTCTTTAATCACGGGACTCGAAAATCTCAAGTAAACATTATTGACGGGATCGCAACGTCTATTCACATTGGTCAACCGATCTTGTGAATCAATAAAAACGGATTCACCTTTTAAAGTGTCACATTCTACCCCCAGAAATTTAAACACTGGAAAAGTGTGTAACTTATAGACTGTTCGAGATTCAATACCCAATTCAGCCCCATGCTTTAATGATTGAATACCAGGTTCAACGACTAATTCGGCTTGTGTATCTAAAGGTAATAATTGTATCGGAGAGACTATCCAATGGTTACTATAGTATTTTTCAAGTCGTATTGGAATACGGGCATTCTCATTAGTTTTAAAATAAAGATGCTGTTTCACAGATTCACTACGTACTTCTTGATTAAAAGAAATCTTCACTTTAGGTAATCCAGGAGCCCGCCATGTTTTTAAGCGACTAGACTTAATTTTGGGACGTTCCGTGACAAAAGTATGATAATAGGGATCATCTAAAGTTTTGTTAGATTCCGTAGTAATACCCGGAAACATGGTGATATGGAAGCGGGTTGCGGGTGTGAGGTCATAATCAGAGTATTTGAGTTGACACGCTAAACTAGAAGTATTCAACCAACGCCATTGGCAATTAATCGCGGGTGTGATGCTTACTGGAACGTTGTCACGTTCCATTTTTCCTAAAGGCACAACAGCTTGATTAAAGGTAAAAACAATTTGTTGCACATAGGTGACATTATTACCACTGGGGGTGACTCTGAGGATTTTTAAGGCTTTAGTCACAGGATTGGAAATTTTCTGGGAAAATCTAAAACTTTCTCCTGTTAAAGCCCACGGTGGGTAGCATAATCCACACATCAGGGCAAATATCATGAAATGTCTTTTAATCATAAAATTTCTCACAAGTTTTGTTCATTTAATAGGTTAATGGTATAAAAAGATCACTCTTATGAAAATCGGGTTGTTCACCTCCATGTGCAAGTGCCCAATAAGAATACGTCCCCTCTTGATGTTCGAGTACGCAAGAAATCCCTATGTGACACGGTGACAATATAGGCAGCGTGACTGAGAGTGAAAAAGCATGCTTGTCATACGTGCTTGTTAATTTAGGTGTAATGCCCTGATATTCTTGCTTATTGTCACGATAATCATCAAAATGAAACACATTCCACATATTATCAGGTGAAAAATTATATTCAAAATATGCAGTTGTGGGTTTCACAAATAACTCAAAACAGGTGTGTTCCCACAGTTTATCTACACGTTCCGATTTCGAAATATATGCAGGTATGTTGAGAATACTGATATTTCCTAAAACCTGATAGCAGATTTCAAAATATTTTGGATGCATTAAAAATTTTCCTGTTACCTGAATATCAGGCACAGGTAAAAATGGGTTTAATATAAAAGTGTGTTCTTGCATTATTAATCATTCCAAACGTTTAAATCATTTGATTACTTTACCATCAGGAATATCAGATTTTGCTAACATAATACATTTTTGTAGCGGTGATTTGGGTTGTGCTTGGGAAAAACAGTTGATAACCAGCGCATCTGATGCATGAGATCTGGCTAAATTCATGCAATTATATGCACAACATCCATTATCACGTGCCTTATAATAACCTTGAAAATCAGGATGATAGAGTGCTGCATATTGGGGACATCGA
>DAOVZS010000296.1 GCA_030635005.1 Thiomargarita sp.
AATAACATATTGACATGTTTTAGCTCCAGGGGCGATGCCCCTGGCTATATTATTAAGCCCCGTTGGGGCGAAGGCACAAGCAACTCTAAGCCTTAAATGGCTCTCCTGAATTTCAGGAAAGTGAATTGTGGATTTTTCAGCACAACCTTTATCATTGTTAATGTGGTTGTGTCTTCGCCCCAACGGGGCTTAATAATATAGCCAGGGCATCGCCCCTGGATTCAAAATCTAGAAATATGTTATTTAGAAACAGAGTGCGTAACATCAGTTACTTGATTAAAATCACAGTATGTTGTTAAGTGTGACGCATTAATTTGTGATACTGATATGTCTTATTAAAAAAAAAGGGCAATATCTTTAATAAGGATCTGCCTTATTAAAATACTTTTAATTAGAGAATTTTAAGATGCTATCACAAGATGAAACCATGGAAAGATGTTAAAATATACTGTTAAATATCCTAAAATTCATGGTTTTGTACTTATGTCTCATATATACTCACTTTTAAAAGAACGTATTCTTATTCTTGATGGAGCAATGGGCTCTTTGATTCAAGAATATCACTTGACTGAAAAAGATTATCGGGGAGAACGTTTCAAGGATTGGGTGTGTGATGTCAAAGGTAATAATGATTTATTGTCGATCACGCAACCCCATATTATTAAGGAAATTCATACCAAATATTTAGAAGCCGGTGCAGATATCATTGAAACCAATACTTTTAATGGAACACGGATATCTATGGCGGATTATCAAATGGGGGATTTGGCGTATGACATTAATGTGTCTTCGGCACGATTAGCACGGGAAGCTGCTGATGAGATGTTTGCTAAAACCCCTGATAAACCGCGGTTTGTGGCAGGTGTGATAGGACCTACAAAATGTGCGTGCTCATTTTCTACTGATGTGAATGATCCCGGTTTTCGTAATACCACGTTTGATGAATTGGTGACTGTGTATTATGAAGCCACACAAGGTTTAGTCGAAGGCGGATCTGATTTACTGCTGATTGAAACCATTACGGATACTTTAAACGCTAAAGCTGCCATTTTTGCAGTGTATCAATATTTTGATACACATCATATGCAATTACCGATTATGATTTCAGGGACAATTCCAGATGCCTCAGGGCGTACCTTGTCAGGACAAACCACCCAAGCCTTTTTGCATTCATTACATCATGCCAAACCCCTGTCTATTGGCTTAAATTGTGCCTTAGGACCTGCCGATCTGCGACAATATATTGAAGAAATCTCAAGATTTTCAGATGCTTACGTTTCTGCACATCCGAACGCAGGCTTACCTAATGAACTGGGAGAATATGATGAAACGCCTGAATCGATGGCGACAGAAATTGGAGAATGGGCGCGTAGTGGTTTTTTAAATATTGTGGGCGGTTGTTGCGGCAGTACACCCGATCATATTCGAGCCATTTGTAAGGCTGTTGAACCTTATCCACCGCGTTTAGTGCCAAATATTCCCAAAGCTTGTCGATTGTCTGGATTAGAACCCTGTACTATTGACAAAAATTCTTTATTTGTAAATGTTGGAGAACGTGCGAATGTCACAGGTTCTGCCCGTTTTAAACGTTTAATCAAAGAAGAAAACTATGAAGAAGCCTTAAAAGTTGCCCGCCAACAGGTTGAAAATGGTGCTCAAATTATTGATATCAATATGGATGAAGGGCTATTGGATTCTAAAGAAGTGATGGTAAAATTCTTAAATCTC
>DAOVZS010000138.1 GCA_030635005.1 Thiomargarita sp.
AAAGCGGCGCATATTAGTCAGTTAAATATGCACAATGAAATAGAAAAAGAGGAGCTTGAATGCCGCTATTCAAAAGAAACAACCGAGGCATAAACCCTCACAGCCATTGAACATATTAAGCAAAGTAAACAAACTGAAAGGCTAAAGTCGCAGTTAGCAGAAGAAGCGATTCGTTTAAGCAAAGAGCAAGAAAGTATTCAGCAGAAAAAAACCTTGGAAACTGAACAAGCCCTACATGCGATAAGCGAAGGCAATCGTTTATCAGAAGTAGAAATGCACACCGCACAACAGGAGATCGAACAAAAAACAATCCTTGAAAAACAAGCATCCGTCCTAAAAGTGCAGATTCAAGAACAAGCTGATTTTCTTGAAGCACAAGTTTTGGATGCACGTCTCATACGCGAAAAACAAATACATCAAAGTAAGCTTGATGCCAAAGAAAAGAAAAAGCGGCTTCAAATGGCGTTACAAGAAAAGAAAATGGATCAAGAGCGTATGCGGCAAGATATTCGCAATCAGATTAATAAGGAAGATTTGCTGAGACGTTTGATTGATAAATCAGCCGATATAGCAGCTGAAATGCCTGATATTCAAGAACTCAAAGTATTACAAACCAATCAAGATGACATTAATTTCAATTCCTTATCCACTTTTGTCACAAAAATATTAGCAGTGGCTGAAAATTTTGGCATCCCTTTAACGGGTTCTCAGAAGACAGAAGATAACACAGCCCCGATTTCAACGTCTGACAATTAAGCTCAAAAAGAATCCATTGAGAATTTTGTGACATTGGTTCTAAAGGATTTATGAGTATCTTGGTGTTTTATCTTGTTTTAAGGCATGGTGGGAAAGTAGGAAATTTGTAGTGCTATGTATCTTTATACCTACTTACCCACCCTACACTCCTTACTTAAATCATTTCTGGTCCATCATAATTCTTATTGGGATCTTCAGGATCAACATTTAAGTCTTCACGTCGTCGTTCTACTCGTTTTTGCATCGCATCCGCTTGGAGCGGAATCGTGTTTTCTCCAAATAAAACTTGTTTTAACAGCTTAAAGCCAAAGCTTAACAGCATCACATCATCTGTCTTTAATATGTCAAGAATGGCAGATTCAACATCATACACCTCAGAAAATCCATCACTTAATACAAAATCCCGCAATCCATCAAGATTATAACTACACAGAAAAAAGAATTGGAAACTACGTTGAGAGGGTTTGCCTATGGTAGGTCCTGCGGATCGTTTTTTAAGAATAATTTGTCGCCAATCACGATTTATCTGATCATATTCTTCAACCCCTTGCTCTTTACGATAGTCAGCCACCGTAACAGTACGAGATTCTTGATGCCCTAAACAATGATCCTCATGAATTAAGAAATAGGTGTCTTCATCTATCGCAGAATTTTCTTTACGCATTGACATTAACCCTAAGGCGTAATATCGACACACCGTGGGACGATCCTCATACACACTACATCCTGTCTCTGACAAAAATGGACAAGCTGGGTTATCATCAGCAGTCTTAATTTTAACACCCGGCATGCTATGACTGTCCATCTCATAAGGCAAAGTGTATTGCCCTAAAAATTCAGCTGAACTTAATCCTAACTTTGTTTTTAAGCGTAAAATGTCATAAGGTGTTAATGTAATATCAATACGCTTACAACATTCATTAAAACAAGCAATATCTTTATGACACCGAAATTGGATGTTTTCATCTAAAGAGAGTTTGACAGGATTCAAAGGGCTATGGTTAGGAATACTGTCTAAAGGAATATCAGTCATGAATTAAAAAAACCTTAAAGGTAAAATGATAAATATGTTATTTTACTTTTTTTAACGATTTTATACAAGCGAGTAACTTATGTTAAACTTAAGTGAATTATTAATGGAACATCACGAATTAAAAACTTTTGAAGAATTGCTTGAATTGCTTAAACACGCAAAAAAAACTGAACGCTTTTTTCGTATGGATGTCCTGCCTCCTTTTCCAGATACCCCCGAAAATTGGGAAGATCGTTTAGAAGCGACTTTTTATTAATAGAAAAACGAGGATTTGATTATGTTATGGCAAGAAGAAGAGACTCAAAAAGATTCTGTGATGTCCCAATCTGTTGTGGATTTAAACTTTAATATAGAATGTCGGTGTTTAGCGGTGGATCATGCGTACGCCTTATCTCGTGCGATTCATGACACCTTATCATGGTTTGAACATGAATTACAAGCAGGTTTACATTTGATACATGGTGCGGATTCAGGCAATGGGTGGTGTTCTCCCGCTGATTTTTTATATTTATCACGTCGTACTAAATTAACATTACGCCTACCCAAACATCGTTTAGAAGCAGCACATGCTTTAACAGGGATTACCTTAGATATTGCAGGAAATTCCCTTAAAATAGGAAAAGCGACACAAAAACAGTTCATCACAACCCCCGTCTTATTTGCACGGCATATTGTGGCGAATCCAAACGAGGACGAAGATGCGTTTTTAGACAATGCAGCTGAAAAGATACAGGCACTGGGTATCCAGTGTCGCAAAGCTTTATGTAGTAAAACACATCGCTTCACATTACCTGATAAAGAAATATTTACACGTGGATTAATGATTGCTGATCTCAAACCAGAAGAATCCATTAGTTTACAAGAACAGGGCTTAGGTGAAGGACGAAAAATGGGATGTGGTTTATTTGTAGCCCATAAGGATATTAAAACATTAAAGCCGAATGGAGAAAAATGATATAATTTATCCACCTTAAGTCCTACCCCCGTTTGGGGCGAAGGCACAAACAATAAACGAGATTGTGCCTTCTCTTCCTGATTTTTGTCTACAAAGCAGCCGCATCCACTAAACAAATCGCCACATCCTTAATCTCATAAATTCTCAGTTTGGGTTTCCATAAACTCGCATCCCCAATGATAAGCACCTTATCTTTGCTTACTTCAACTTTAGATAAATGGATTTCAACATACATACCGACTTGACCATGTGGAATTTGTCCGCGATATTTCCAAATAATTTCATGATCAATCAGTTGGACAAATCGAGGAGATTTAAAATTCTTCCCTAAATCAAGTTGAAGTGCATACGTTTGCATGGCTTGCAAAATGGCTTCTACCCCTAATGAACCGGGCATGACGGGATCTTGATGAAAATGGCATTTGAAATACCAATCAGTCATATTGACTTCTTTTTCAGCGTAAATATACCCTTGTTGATGTTTTCCACCGCCTTCCACAATTTTAACGCTATCAATTAAATTTAACTGATGATGGGCTAAATGATAATGAGGACGTTGATTGTCAATTTTATACAAACTATCATGACTTTCTTGACTGCTTAAATCAATGCTTAAAACAGGTAATCCACCCGTATTTTCAAACCAAGGGCGAATATCCTTACCCCGATCTAAGCCAACTTGATTTGCCAAAGCGGCAAAACTGAAAAATCCAAAACTGGCATCCCCTTTATAAAATAATTCACCCTCACAAAACATCTCAAAATCAAAGCGTTGGATAATCATGCCCTGAATATCAGCTTGAGACAATAAACGTGATTGATTCGTCACCGTTTTACCCCGAATATCCACATCTTTCACAATCCGCCCAGATCCATCTAAATTACGAAAACATAAACTTTCTTCAGGATACAACAAAGTTGTGCCCAAATAAGCCGATAAAAAGCCACAAGGTTGTAAGGCAATTTCCATTAATACAGAATATGGAATCGTATCTGACGCGTTATGACGGTAATACCATGTCTCAATAGGGGCATCATATTCTGTCACAATCATCGTTTTAGGCGTAAATTGATGTCTCTCCCCCGTCACTGTTAAGACGCGATGTACAAAATTTAAATGCGTATTAGGCATGCGCGAGGCAGTCACTTTCCCAGAATCATAAATCTCAAATTCGGGACCAAAACACTTAGCCACTGAACCCAAACAAAATTCTTGCACTTGCACCTCATTCAACAGCGCTTCTTTGGGTGGTTTTACAGTATGAACCAAGGGATCTTTGTATACTCTTGTAGGCAATAAATGATTTTTTTCAGATAATTGCACCCCCACATCTTTAAAATGCACCACAATTTTGCCATTTAAAATGATTTCAACATCCCCTTTAGCATAAGGGGTAGGGCTTAAACCGAGTTCCGTAATTTCTAAACGATACACTAAAGTCGCAGAAATAGGTGTCACTTGCCCACGACAACGGACGACTTGTCGTAAATTAGGAATAGGTTGAAAACGGGCATCTGTCGTACATGTTTGAAATCCTAAATATAAAAGATAAAATTGCAACAACTGTCCGCAGCCTTCAGCCATTAAAGAACCTGCCATCACCTGATCATCTTTAAAATGACACGGAAAATACCAATGGTCAGGTTCAAGCCGTTTTTCGCCCACAATCAATCCTAAACCATAAGCACCGCCTTTAAAATCTAATGATGTGACCTGATCAATCATTAAAATCTGTTTAGGAGGAACGCGTAAAGAAGGATTTAAGCCTGATTGTTCATAATGATGACCAAAACACGCTGCAATATTGCCTTCTGTCAGCTGTATCATATCATTTTGATCAAAAGTCGCCTTTTGACAAATTAATAACGGTTCAAATGCTTGTTTTTGGATTTGATCACGTTCTAATAATTCCTTTTTAGAATAAACAACCCCTTTTCCTTTATCTAATTCATCATGTGTAAAAAATCCTGCACATCCCCCATCCATCTTCAAGACCATTTTATCACCGACAAAACATTCATAACTAAAGAAAAATAATAAGTTACTCCCATGCCTGACAAAAGAATTAATAGCAATATCGTATCGTAAAGTATCGCCTTCTTGGGGAATCTCATCTAAAAATGTCATGGTGCAATCCAATAAGCGATACACAAGGACCCCTTTATTTTCAAAATCTATGCCTAAATAACTGATTAATAATAAATCACATTGTCCCGATTCGACAGACACCGCCCAAGGTATTTGTCCATCAACTGAATACCACATGTTGTAAGGTACATCATATTCTGTCGTTAAAGTGCACGGTGTAAAATCACCCTTTTTAGCATTGAGTTTGGTCACACGACTGACTAATAAATAAGGCGGTATGGGCAATTGTACACGTTGCTTGTAAGAATCAATGATCGCATAATCTGCACCAAACACGTTAGCAATTTTGCCTTGAGCAAATTCCAGTAAATCTGCCTCATCCCAAATGACTTCTTTATCAGGCTTTGAAGCCCCCGCTATTTGCAACTGATTTATCTTTAACATTGGCGTTATTTTCGGATATTCAAATCTTTTCTGATGTTCATCAGTCAAGAGTGTGGTGTGAATAGGTGTGCCACCTAAGGTAATTTTTTTAATAAGTGACTTACGTCGTTTGGGAGCAGGGGGGGGATAAAGCGCTGATAAATCCAATGACACACGATGGCTGATTAATTTTGCCAACACTTTAATAATGCTGGTATGATCATCAACCCCTTTTGTGTTGATAGACATGGCAACATGTTCTTTACCTTTCAAAGTATCCCCAATCCATCGCGTACAACTATTACCTGCACCCAACTCAACAAATATTCTAACACCATCCTGATAAACACGATTAA
>DAOVZS010000023.1 GCA_030635005.1 Thiomargarita sp.
ACATGGACATGTATATCATATTTTTTATAAAAATCTATTTCTATCCCTAAACTGTTTGAACGTGATCTAACCACGCTCATAGCAGCCTGAACAGATTCTTGCATAACTTTACCTAATTGTCCAGTAGAAGACAATGTTCCTTTTCCTAACATCGTTGCCGCTTCAATAGTCAGCAAATCACCGCCCACTTCTGTCCATGCTAAGCCAACTACTTGACCAATACGATCTAAATTCTCAGCACGTCCATATCGAAAACGCTGTACACCTAAATATTTTTCTGTATTATCTGAAAATACAGTCACAGCATCTTTGATCTGTTCCCCTTTGATCAAAATTTCTTTAACAACTTTGCGACAAATTTTAGCAATTTCACGTTCTAAATTACGTACACCTGCTTCACGTGTATAAAATCGAATAATATCAGAAAGTGCACTGTCCTTAATAATGATCTCATTATTTTCAAGACCATTATTTTTAATTTGTTTTTCAATCAGATAATTTTTAGCAATATTAAGCTTTTCTTCTTCAGTATATCCTGTGAGTCGAATCACTTCCATGCGATCTAAGAGGGCGGGGGGAATGTTTAAACTATTCGCCGTTGCCACAAACATCACTTCTGATAGATCGTAATCTACTTCCATGTAATGATCATTAAAACTATTATTTTGTTCTGTGTCAAGTACTTCTAATAAGGCAGATGAGGGATCACCCCGAAAATCCGTTGACATTTTATCTATTTCATCTAATAAAAATAACGGATTACGAACCCCTACCTTAGACATATTGTAAATGATTTTACCCGGAAGTGCACCTAAATAGGTACGACGATGTCCTCGAATTTCAGCTTCATCACGTACTCCCCCCAAAGACATGCGTACAAATTGACGATTAGTCGCATGTGCAATAGATTTACCTAAAGATGTTTTGCCAACACCGGGAGGGCCTACTAAACAAAGGATAGGTGCATTCATTTTTTTGACACGCAATTGTACCGCAAGATATTCTAGAATGCGTTCTTTAACCTTTTCTAAACCATAATGATCACGTTCTAATATTTTTTCGGCTTTTGTAATATTGCGACAAATCCTGCTACGTTTTTTCCAAGGTACACCCAGCATGACATCCATGTAATTGCGAACTACATTCGCTTCAGCGGACATAGGTTGCATCATTTTAAGTTTTTTAAATTCTGAGTTTACTTTTTCCTTTACCTCTTTAGGCATACCTGCTGTTTCAATTTTTTCAGCGAGCACATCTAAATTATTAGGAGAATCGTCAACTTCTCCTAATTCTTTTTGAATCGCCTTCATTTTTTCATTAAGATAATATTCACGTTGACTTTTATCCATCTGAGCTTTGACTCGTTTACCTAAGCTTTTTTCGATTTGTAGTGTATCAATTTCACTATCCATCAATGAAATCAGATGTTTTAAACGTTTCTCTACGTTTATTATCTCAAGTACTTTTTGTTTTTCTATTTTTTTTATCGCCATCTGAGCAGCGATCGTGTCTGCTAATCGACTTGCATCATCAATACTTGATAAGGTATTAAGAATTTCAGGTAATATTTTTTTGTTCAGTTTCAAATATTGTGCAAACCGTTTTTTAATTACCTGCGATAATATTTTTATTTCTTGAAGATCACCGATACTAGGTGTTAATAATGCAACTGTCGCAACCAAATCGTTTTGTACAGGTTTGAATTGAATAATTTTTGCACGTTTTTCGCCTTCAACTAATATTTTTATTGTACCATCTGGTAATTTGAGTAGTTGTAAAATGCTAGAAATTGTGCCAACTGTATAAACATCATCAGGCCCTGGATCATTTTTAGCGGCATCCTTTTGTGCCACTAACATAAGATGTTTATAAGGATCACGCATCGCCTCTTCTAAGGCAAACATTGAGTCTTCGCGTCCCACAAACAAGGGTATCACCATGTTGGGATAGACAACCACATCTCTTAAAGGGAGTACAGGTAATGTTTTTTCTATTACACCAGAGGACATATCAGTTATCAATTATCAGGTTATAAATCATTGTTAGATATCATCAATGGCTGAGCATTGCCTGTAATAACGGCCTCTTCAACAATTACCTTGGCAATATTTTTCATAGAAGGCAATTCATACATGCTATCTAATAATACTTTTTCTAAAATAGAACGTAATCCACGTGCCCCTGTTTTTCTATCCATGGCTTTATGTGCGATGGCTCGTAAGGAATCTGTTTGAAACTCAAGTATTGTATTTTCCATTTCAAACAAACGAGAATATTGTTTTGTTAAGGCATTTTTTGGTTCTGTGAGTATTTGTACAAGTTGATCTTCATCTAATTCTTCAAGTGTAGCGGCAACAGGTAAACGTCCCACAATTTCTGGAATTAAACCGTATTTAATAAGATCTTCTGGCTCCAGTGCACTCAGTAGTTGATTAAAGTTTCGTTTATCTTCTTTGATAGAAACTTCTGCAGAAAAACCTATGCTGCTTTCTTCTGTACGAGCCTGAATAACTTTTTCTAAACCCGAAAAAGCTCCCCCACAAATAAACAAAACATTGGTAGTATCAACTGCAATAAATTCTTTATTAGGATGTTTTTTGTTGCCTTGTGGTGGAACTGAGGCAACGGTGCCTTCAATTAATTTCAATAAGGCTTGTTGTACCCCTTCTCCAGAAACATCTCTGGTGATTGATGGATTATCAGATTTCCGCGTGATCTTATCAATTTCATCAATATAAATAATGCCTGTTTCCGCTTTTTTGACATCATTATCACACTTGTGTAGCAATTTTTGTATCACATGTTCAACATCTTCACCGACATAACCTGCTTCTGTGAGCGTTGTGGCATCTGCCATTACAAACGGGACATCTAAAAATCTGGCGAGTGTTTCAGCTAACAATGTTTTGCCTGACCCTGTGGGTCCAATTAATAAAACATTGCTTTTTGAAATTTCAACATCATTTGTTAGGTTACTTTTTAAACGTTTATAATGATTATATACCGCTACGGAAAGCACTTTTTTGGCGTAATCTTGCCCGATGACATATTGATTTAAATGTGCGTTAATTTCATATGGGGTTGGCAAGCGATGTGCATCAGGTTCGACATTGTTAGGGCTATCCTCTTGTGCGAGTTTATGACATTCTGTTACACATTGATCACAAATATGGACTGATGCCCCTACAATCAGTTTTTGTACGTCATCTTGGCTTTTTCCACAAAAGGAACAATGAGGTAACTGTTTTTTCTTGTCTAAATCGCCGTTCCGCTTGTCAGCCATAGCAAATCTCCTTTATTATAATGCGTTATTTGGGCTTTGCTAAAGCTTCTCGTGTGGACAATATAGCATCAATCATACCATATTTCAGCGCCATATCTGCCCCCATAAAATTATCCCGTTCAGTATCCTTTTGGATATTTTCTAAAGATTGTCCTGTATGTTTTGCTAATATCTCATTTAAACGTTCACGTACTTTTAAAATTTCACGTGCATGAATATCAATATCTGTGGCTTGACCTTGAAATCCGCCTAAGGGTTGATGAATCATCATACGCGAATGAGGTAGAGAATAACGTTTTTTCTGTGCACCCCCTGTTAAAAGTAAAGCTCCCATGCTCGCGGCTTGTCCCACACATAAGGTACTAATATCAGGTTTTATAAATTGCATCGTATCATAAATAGCCAGTCCTGCACTTACAGAACCCCCAGGAGAATTAATATATAAATGGATATCTTTTTCTGGATTTTCGGATTCTAAAAAAAGTAATTGGGCAATAATAAGATTAGCCATGTGATCTTCTACTTGACCTACTAAAAAAATAACCCGTTCTTTAAGTAGTCTAGAATAAATATCATAGGATCTTTCACCACGTGCTGTTTGTTCGACGACAATGGGTACAAGACCACCACTCGCTACAATATCAGATGTATTCATTATTTTTTAAATTATTTTTATGTTGTGACAGCAGTATAAAAGTCGGTATGTTTTTCAGTAATATTCGCCCTTTGTAATAACCAATTCACAAGTTCGTCTTCAATGACACTTGTTTCTATGTCTTTTAAACGTTTTTGATCAGTATAATATTCTTGTATCACTGCCTCAGAATTTTCATAAGCATGTGCAATATTAGCAACCATCTGATAAATTTTTTGAGGGGTGGCTTTAATATTATGCTTTCCAATCACTTCTCCTGCTAACAACCCAATTTTAATCAACCGTTCTGCTGTATCTTGTATATTTTTGGTATCTACAGCTTGTATATATTTGTCTTGGGATGTCTTTTTTAAAAGACGTTCTGTTTCTGCTTTCATTAAAGAAACTGGGATCTCTGTAATGGGATTTTCTTGTAATAAAGCATTCAGAATTTGTTGTTTTATTGTTTTATTATTCACATATTGCAATTCACGTTCCATATTTTTACGTGCTTCAATACGTAAAGTTTCCATACGTCCATCTGTCACTCCAAAAGACCTAATAAAATCTTCATTCATTTCTGGTAGTTGTGCCGTTTCAATTTTTGACACATGCACCATAAAATGTACAGTCTGACCTGCTATTTCTAAATTGTGATGCTCTTTAGAAAATGTGATATCAAATTCACGATTTTCTTCTATCCCCATACCGAGTAGTTTTTCTTCAAATTCAGGAAAAATAAAATCATTTTCTCCTAAAATGACAGGGATTTTTTTTAAATTGTTATTTTTGAATGGGTTGCCGTTTATGGTTCCGACAATATTAACAATAAGGCGATTACCATTAATCGATTGATGTTCACTATTATGCCATGTTTGACGTTGTTTACGTAAACGTTCTAACAACGCATCAACATCAGTATCGGTGATATTAACAACAATTTTTTCAACATTTAAGCCATCTGTATGCAACGTGCTTATTTGTGGGTAAATCTCAAAAGTAGCTGTATAGGACAATCCTTGCTTAAAATCTTTAAGATCAGTTTTGAGATCAAAAACAGCATTACTAATAGGACGTAGTTTCTCCTGATTCAACGCCTCGGTAAAACTAGTTTGTATGAGTTCTTGTTGAACTTCTTGGCATACTTTCAGACCATATCTTTCTTCAATGACACGTTTGGGAATTTTTCCCTGTCGAAAACCGTTAAGTTTAGAATCACGTGCTAAAGAGTTGAGACGTTCTTGGATTTTTGGTTGGATACTTTCTTTGGGTATCCCAATGGTCAGACAACGTTCGAGACCAGTCGTTGTTTTTACGGACACTTGCATGTCTTAAACCTATTGTTTATTAATATTTATTAAGATGGTGCGAAAGGAGAGACTCGAACTCTCACAGGTGTTACCCTACTGGCACCTAAAACCAGCGCGTCTACCAATTCCGCCACTTTCGCTTACGAGCATTTATCACAAGGGTGATTTAAATGGGCCGTGTAGGGATTGAACCTACGACATACTGATTAAGAGTCAGTCGCTCTACCAACTGAGCTAACGGCCCCATAATTTTTAATGAGTTGACTAATACTACCAAAAAAGAAGCCCTTGTTGCAAGGGTTTCAGCTGTACATCGTGATAAATAATCACTAAACAGTTTTGGTGTATTTATTAAGCTTTTGTTTTTAAAGACTTTGTTATCAAGAATATTGTTAAAATTTATTTTAACTTTTCATACTTTTCCATCAATTCTTCTTGACTTTCTTCATTATTCGGGTCCTTAGGGATACAATCCACTGGACAAACTTCTACACATTGCGACGTATCATAATGTCCCACACATTCTGTGCATAGTTCGGGCTTAATCACATAAATATCATCGCCTTGAGTAATCGCATCATTAGGGCATTCGGGTTCGCATACATCGCAGTTAATGCATTCATCAGTAATGTAAAGTGCCATAACATGTATTCCTAACTAAAAAAAAGTTATAAATGTAAAAAAGGAAGTTTAGCATATTTATTTTAAAAGTGCAGCACATACAATCGGTGCCACAAACTTATTGACAGGTCCCCCTAGTTTGGCTATTTCTCGGACTAATGAGGATGAAATATAAGTATATTCAGTTGCTGGCGTAAGAAATAGGGTTTCAATATCAGGGATTAAGGTACGATTCATCCCAGCCAGTTGAAATTCATATTCAAAATCTGACACAGCACGCAATCCACGTACAATCACTTGTATCCCACATTTTTTTGCAAATTCAATTAACAAGCCATCAAAGCCACACCCCGTCACATTAGGAATATCTGCTAATACTATTGTAGCCAGTTCCACGCGTTTTTCTAAGGGAAATTCAGGTACTTTTGAGGGATTAGCTGCGATTCCCACTGTGACATGTTCAAACAATTTTGAAGCACGTTTGATAATATCAGTATGTCCATTGGTAATAGGATCAAATGTGCCTGGATAAATAGCTTTTATTTTCATGTATGAAAATAAATGTCATAATAACACAACTCTTTAAAAGTGATTTTTTTATTTTTTATTTTTTTTATCATATATTTTATATATAATATAAATATTAAATATAAATATACATTTATTTATTATTTCTTGATAACTGATAACTGATAACTGATAACTAATAACTAATCATGTTTGTTAATAAGAAAAAAGTTTACCGTTTTGCTTTGTATGGACTTTCTGGTTCTGGTAAGACTTGTGTATTAACAGCATTAGCCATGCCACGTTATTCACATCCTTTGGGATATAGTTGTTTATGGAATACAATTGATGCATCAGATAATCCCCTAGTAGAACGTAGTCAAAATTGGATGGTAGAGGCTATTCATAAACTTGAAGAGCAAGAATTACCTCCTTCAAATCCAATAGGTGAGGAGTTTATTTTTGAATATGATTTCACCGCTTCAACACATCAAACTTTTCGTATTGAATTGGTAGATTATTCTGGAGATTTAATTAATCCTAATATTAATCATAGTGCTGTTGCTAAAAAACTGCGTCAAAAATTTAAAAATTTGGATGGGATTTTAGTGCTTGCTGATGCCCCTTTTCAAGAGCAGGCAGAACATGTTCAAACTTATTGTGGAAAACAAGCATTTGCAGATTTACATTCTTTAGAACATGCTTTTAGTTTTTTACGTAATGAAACGCTAAAAAATGAGACTGCTTTAGATATACCTATAGCCTTATTAATTACGAAATGGGATAGATTTAGTGATATTGATTATGAAAATCCTACTATCGAAGATGGTAAATTGGAAGAATTATTCACATCTAAACCGCACCCACCTCATAAAGGGTTGAGTGATGTCTTACGTTTTTCTGTTTCTGAGGATAATTTTAAGACTTTTCCCGTAAGTGCCTTGGGTGCAACAGAATGCGTGCAGCTTGACAGTGGTAAATTTGTTGAACGTCCTATTCAAGTCAATCCTATTAATACCTTTGGTTTAGAAAATGCGTTTCTTTGGTTAGCACAGCGGTGTGATGCACTTGATTTACAACAGTTTAAAGATAAAAAATTGAAACATTATAAACAAACTGGAGTGAATTTATTAAGTCGTTTTCCAAAAGTCTCTGAAGAAGCGAAACAAATTCATACACTTTTACAAGAATCTCAAAAAGCTAAAAAAAGATATACCATTTATACTATGATGAGTATCATCATTTTGTGGTTTGTGGCAGAAACAATGATAGATTTAAAGCATTATCGTCAATACAATCTCGGTGAGACTGCGACTGTGAGTCAATTATCACAAGCAGAACATTGGTTTACTCAATATATTGCTGCTTCTGATTTCAGACATTTCTTTTCTAAATTCTTTTTGAATCGAGAAGATGCTCAATCTACACTGATTCACTTACAAGTACATAGAGATAAATCTTTGTGGGAACCCATTGAAAAAGCATTAAAGGTTAATTTGCAGGCTGCTTTTATGCCAGCTTTAAACTATATTAAACATAATCCTTATGGGCAACATGCTCAAGAAGCTTTAGAGATTAAGTTACAAGCCGAACTGCAGCAGCAGCATTGGGAAAATAAAAAAGCCTTTCTCCAAATTGAAAGTGAGGTACAAAAAAAGACGCTTAATATTAAGACACTTAATAAATTTGTAGAAGCGTTACGCCATATACCATTACATCCTCAATCTGAAACTCCAGAATTACAAAGACAACGATTCGCATTAGAAAAAAAACTTTTAGAGCAATTGTTAGATTTGACAAAAAAACAAAAGTGGACACTTTTTCGTAAAAATTATGACCAACATATGCTGGATAGAGATTTTTTAGCAGCCGCTCATTTATTAACCCATCGTCAATCTGATACTCAGTTAAATCATCTCAAAAAGATATTTCAAACTGATGTCATTCTTGACATAGAACAACATGTCATACACGCTTTAAAAGGTGAACATTATTTAGAAGCGTACACTTTAGTAAAACAGTATGAAAAATTGCCTTCTGAATTACAAAATACAAAGGGAATGCGAAAATTTGCTATTTTACTGATTAAAGTGACAGAATTGCGAGATGAATCGTTATATCAAGCTGTTTTGCAGCATAAAACGGCTTCTCATATTATGCGGTATTTGCAAGAAGCGCCTTTACAAACTATGTTTAAAGAGGTTTCTGCGTATAAGCGAGAATATTTAGATCTTTTAGAACAAAATGCGGTGCAACAACTTGCTTTAAAACTGGCACAAATTCGGTGGGTTAATGTGAGTGATTATGATAATATTGTGACCATTTATTTGGATGCGAAACAAATTATTTATAATAATAAGGTTGATGCGAAACCCAATATGTCAACAGATGTTATTGGTGTTGGAGATTTTAATGCTAAATATGATGATTTTATTACGATTGAGATGCGTATTATTAATCAGGATATGTTTTTTGATGATGATTATGGCAAGGGAAAAATAGAAAAGAAATTGTCTGAATTATCTTACGCTTTTAATTTACCTCTTTTTGATGAATTGGGGGTGAAAACAGCCACTGCTTTTTTTGAAATTGAGGGCTATCCCAGACCGCCTGTACTACCCGCTTGGCGTAATAAATAAATTTTCTCCTAGGGCAATGCCCTAGGGTACGTACTTAGGATTTAGAAGCTGCACTTGCTTTACGAATTTCCATTTTACCCACTTTAATCAATTGTACAATGGGAATACCTGATGGGCAAGAGAAAGTACACGCTCCACATTCCACACAATCCATGGCTTTAAATAGCGTCATTTCGGGATATCGTCCCACTTTAGAAAGACGTGCTAAACGCGATGGATTTAAAAAATGCGGACAGGCTTCAAGACAACGCCCACAACGAATGCAAGAATATTCTTTGGGTTTGCTGGTTTCGGTAGCAGTGAAAGCGAGAATACCTGAACTTCCTTTTAAAATTGGGACGTCAAGGCTGGCAATGGGTGCCCCCATCATAGGTCCGCCCATAATGACTTCGCAGGTACTGTCTTTTAAGCCGCCACAAAATCTCAGTACTTCACGTACTGGTGTTCCTAATGGTACAATGAGATTAGCAGGATGTTCAACACCTGGTCCAGAAACGGTGACAATACGTTCAACTAATGGTATCCCTTTTTCAAAATAGTCAGCAATGGCTACAATTGTGCCTACATTATTAACCGTAATACCGACATCACGTGGTAATTGTCCTGCAGGTATTTCGAGATCAAATAAGGATTTGATCAGCATTTTTTCTGCACCTTGCGGGTATTTGACACGTAAAGGTGATACTTGAATATGTTTATACTTTAATTGTGTAATGCGTTTTTGCAATAAGGCAATGGCATCTGCTTTATTAAGTTCTACGCCAATAGTGGCTTGTTCAGCACCTAATTTTTGACGTACAATTTCAATACCTTGTAATAGTGTATCAGGACGTTCTAGCATTAATCTGTGATCATTAGTTAAATAAGGTTCACATTCTGCACCATTAATAATAAGGTGTTTAATGTGCATGCCGTCTGGTACAGCATATTTAACATGGCTTGGAAAGGCTGCTCCCCCCATACCCACAATCCCAGCATTTTGAACATGATTAATAAATTCATTGGCAGACAAGGCTTTCCAATCAATAGATGGTTTAGATTCAACGCGTTGTGTGGCGTAAGGATCAGCTTCTATTTCTATAGCAGCTTGCAATTTTCCATTAGGATGACGACGGGGTTCTACAGCACGTACCCAACCTGTGACAGGACTATGTAGATTTGTGGACACAAATGCACCAGCTTTAGCGATTTGTTGTCCGCGTTGTACACGTTCCCCAATTTTAATAGTGGGGCGGGCGGGTGCACCTAAGTGTTGACCTAAGGGTAAAATATAATATTTTACAAAAGGAACGCGTTGAATAGGCAGTTGTTCTGTTTGTTCTGTATGCCCGTCAGGATGAACACCGTGTGCAAAACTCCGTTTGAAATTCATGTTGATTTCCTATGTTGAAAGTAGTGGCGGGATTTAAGAAATTATCGGTGATATAAAATGTGGGATGGGGAGTGCTTTGATTCCCCAGAGGCCTTGCCTCTGGATTATCATTAATATTCAAAGAAATGTGATTATTTAGAAGGTTCTGGAGTAGCACGTGCTGCACGTTTTCGTTCATAATCTTTTAACAATTGCTTACGCAAACGAATCGTTTTAGGGGTCACTTCTACTAATTCATCATCATCAATAAATTCAATCGCTTGTTCTAAACTCATTCTAATCGGGGGGGTGAGTAAGATATTCTCATCAGTTCCTGCGGCTCGAATATTTGTCAATTGTTTCGCTTTAAGTGGATTAACGACTAAATCATTATTTCGAGCATGGATGCCAATAATCATGCCTTCATACACTTGTTCACCATGTCCTATAAATAAACGTCCCCGTTCTTGTAAATTAAATAAGGCATAACCTAAACTTTTGCCCTCTCCATTCGCAATCAAAACACCGTTAATACGTTGTCCAATATTACCGGGTTTCATCGGTGCATACCGTTCAAACACGTGATATAACAAGCCTGTGCCAGAAGTTGATGTTAAGAAATCAGTGCGAAAACCAATTAATCCTCGTGCTGGAATTAAGAAATCTAAGCGCACCCGACCTTTCCCGTCAAGTTGCATATTGAGTAATTCGGCTTTACGTTCGCCTAATAACTCCATGATCGTCCCTTGATGGATTTGTTCTACATCTATGGTCAGATTTTCATAAGGTTCACATTGAATCCCATCAATTTCTTTTATAATTACTTTAGGGCGAGAGACTGCGAGTTCATAACCTTCACGTCGCATGTTTTCAATCAAAATACCTAAATGTAATTCACCACGTCCCGAAACTAAAAATTTATCAGGATCTCCCGTATCAGTAACACGCAAGGCAACATTATGCAATAATTCGCGTTCTAGGCGTTCACGAATTTGACGTGAGGTGAGATATTTTCCCTCTTTTCCTGCAAAGGCTGACGTATTGACTTGAAAAGTCATGGTTACCGTCGGTTCATCTACTGTGAGGGGAGGCAACGGAATCACATGTTCAGGATCACACAGCGTATCAGAAATCTTTAAGTGTTCTACCCCTGTAAAAGCAATAATATCGCCTGCTGTTGCCTCTTCCTTTGGTATCCGTTCTAAACCATGAAATCCTAAAATCTGTAAAATACGTCCTTGACGTTTTTTACCTGCTGTGTCAATAATAACAACTGAGGCATTTCTTTTGATACAGCCTTGATTAATACGCCCTATTCCAATCACACCTACATAACTAGAATAATCCAATGCACTCACTTGCATTTGAAAAGGTTCTTCAGGATCAACATCAGGAATAGGGACATGTTTAATAACTGTCTCAAATAAAGGTGTCATATCTCCTTCAGACACTTCTTGATCTTCACTTGCATATCCATTAATGGCAGAGGCATAAATGACTGGAAAATCTAATTGAGCATCGTCTGCCCCTAACTGATCAAATAATTCAAATGTTTGATCTAATACCCAATCTGGTCGTGCCCCTTCACGATCAATTTTATTGATCACCACAATAGGACATAAACCACGTGCTAATGCCTTTTGGGTCACAAAACGCGTTTGTGGCATAGGTCCTTCCACTGCGTCAACGAGCAATAAAACCGAATCCACCATAGATAACACGCGTTCTACTTCTCCCCCAAAGTCCGCATGTCCAGGTGTATCGACAATATTAATACGATAGTCTTGCCAACAAAGCGAGGTATTTTTAGATAATATAGTAATGCCACGTTCTCTCTCTAAGTCATTAGAATCCATAATCCGATCGATATTATGATGACGATCACCTAATGTACCTGATTGTTGTAAGAGTTTATCGACAAGGGTTGTTTTGCCATGATCAACGTGGGCAATGATCGCAATATTACGCAGTTTGGTAATCACTCTAATTCATCTCAAATTTAAAAACAGATTAAATATTATATACTATTTGTTTATAGAACTAAAGGATAAGCATATATGCGTATTTTTGCCCTTAATTTTATGATATTCGTGTTATGTGCGTGTACAACACCAGATTTACCTATTAAAATAAAATTTTCTCATGTGGTAGCAGAACATACCCCTAAAGGCATGGGGGCTTTATTGTTTAAGCAACGTGTTGAGACGCGTCTTGCGGGTAAAGTGGTAGTAGAAGTGTATCCGAATTCTCAATTATATGATGATAATAAGGTTATGGAAGCTTTATTATTGGGAGATATACAAATGGCAGCCCCTTCATTAGCTAAATTTGGTAAATATACGAAAAAATTACAAGTATTTGATTTACCCTTTTTATTTAATGATATTGAGGCTGTTAATCGTTTTCAACAAGGAGAAATGGGGCAGCATTTATTATTGTCCATGGAACGTTATGGATATTTAGGGTTAGCTTATTGGCATAATGGGCTAAAACAATTGTCTGCAAATTATCCTTTACATGTCCCAGCAGATGCCCAAGGACTTAAATTTAGGATACAACAATCTCATGTGTTGCAAGCTCAATTTGAAGTACTTGGGGCAAGTCCTCAAAAATTAGCATTTTCTGAAGTTTATAATGCTTTGCAAACGGGTATTGTAGATGGTCAGGAAAATACATGGTCTAATATTGAATCCAAAAAGTTTTATGAGGTACAGCACTATTTTTCAGAGACAAATCATGGTGTTTTAGACTATTTAGTGGTTACAAATGCCAAATTTTGGCATGGTTTACCCCCAGAGATACGTGTAGAATTAGCAGATATTCTCTCAGAAGTGACAGTAGCGGTGAATCAAAAAGCACTGAATCTTGCGAGGACAGCCCGCCAAAAAATCATTGATTTTGGTATTAAAACAGATCGTACTCATGTTTTACAGCTAACAAAAGAGGATCTAGCCCAATGGCGTCAGGCTATGCAGCCTGTTTGGGATAAGTTTGAACATGAGATAGGTAAAGCGGTGATTGAGGCTGGAGTAGCTGCTAATTGAATGGAAGCGGGCTTTTCTAAATATGTTATTATAAATAATATTTATACTTTTTATCACTTAGCAATGCGTTTATCACGTTTATATCTAAACAGTCCCCTAAGCCTTGAACAAGATATTACTTTACCTCAGGATTCTGCTCATTATCTACTCAATGTGCTACGATTACGTGTTGGGGCAAGCATTATTTTATTTAATGGACAAGGGGGAGAATATCTCGCCTATATCATCAGTCTTGTGAAAAAAAATGTTAGAGTACACATCATAGAATTTAAAGATATTGAACGTGAATCCACCTTACAACTCACCTTAGTACAAGCCATTTCTCGTCCTGAACACATGGATTATACGCTACAAAAAGCAGTGGAATTAGGAGTACAACACATTGTACCTGTTATCACAGAACGTAGCCCTCCCTTTGCTAAAAATAAAATTGAGAAACGAGAGCAACGGTGGCAGAAACATGTGATTAGTGCCTCTGAACAATGTGGTAGAAATCGCTTACCACATTTACACCCTGTACAAACATTACAGCATTGGCTCATGAAACCTCAACAAGGGACCACTATCATATTATCTCCAACAGGACAAAAAACAATAACAAACGTGGTACAAGAGGGTGCAGTGAGCATATTAATTGGAGCAGAAGGGGGATTTAATCAGATAGAACTTCAACAAGCGATGCAGTCAGGTTATGTGGATGTTAGGTTGGGGGCACGTATACTACGCACTGAGACAGCGGCTGTGACGATGCTTGCAATATGTCAAACATTATGGGGAGATTTACACTAAAATTATCAAATGGATACAATACGCGAACAGATTATTAAACGCATTATAAGTTTGCTTCAAAACATTAGTGTAGATAATGATTATAATCACACCTTAGGTTTAAATCATATCTATCGTAATGAACCTATTATTAATAAAGAACAGATGCCAGCCACATCAATATGGGAGTTATCTGAAAGTCGAGAACGTAATAAATATGGGGGAACAGTTCGACGATTGATGATCAGAATTGAGATTTTGATGGTGGTGACAGAAAACAGGATACCCGCAACAATCAGTAATGAGTTATTAGGAGATCTTGAAACTGCATTGATTATGGGAGATATTACGTTAGATGAACTGATTGAGGATATTCAAGATGTGGCGGCACATATTACTCATACAACGTGTGATTCACACACATTAGCTTCTGCTTCAATTGATTTTGAGATAAAATACATTACTGAATGGGGCGATCCTTATACGCTCTCTTGACTTGATATAAAAATCTTATTAAATAAAATAACTGGAGAATAAATAATGAGAAAAGTTATCTTATATCCTGGTGAATCAGGTTATATTGTCGCAGAATGTCCCAGTTTACCAGGTTGCATTAGTCAAGGTAAAAATCGTAAAAATGCACTTGAAAATATTAAAGAAGCGATAAGTCTTTATATTAGCACATTAATTGAAGATGGAAAAGTAGTGCCACAAGATCATGTAGAATTGGTAGAAGTTGTATGAATAAATTACCTGTCATATCGGGTAAAACATGTGACACTTTACGTGCTATTATTCGTCACGCTGGTTTGACTGTTGAAAAGTTTCTTAAATTGCTGTAGTTTTTTTCTCGTTCCAAGGCAGGAACATCATTGTCATTAAGTTAAGCTTGTAACACACCATGCCCCTAAATACTATCGAAGAACTGATTTCTGATATTCAGCAAGGAAAAATGATCATCCTCATGGATGATGAAGATCGAGAAAATGAAGGTGATTTAGTCATGGCTGCCCCAAAAGTACGACCTGAAGATATTAACTTCATGGCACGTTATGGGCGTGGTTTGATTTGTCTCACTTTGACTAAAGAACGTTGTCAGCAATTACAATTGCCTTTAATGGTTAATGAAAATAAAGCTGCATTAGAAACTAATTTTACCGTTTCAATAGAATCGGCTAAAGGAGTCACGACAGGTATTTCAGCAGCAGATCGTTCCACAACGATTCGTGCTGCTGTAGAAAAGAATGCTAAACCATCAGATTTAGTCCAACCTGGGCATATTTTTCCACTTATGGCACAACCCGGTGGTGTATTAAGACGTGCTGGGCATACAGAGGCAGGTTGTGATTTGGCACGCTTAGCAGGCTTAGAATCCGCAGCCGTTATTGTAGAAATTCTCAATGAGGATGGTACAATGGCACGTCGTTCGGATTTAGAAAAATTTTCTCAACAACATGATTTGAAAATAGGGACTATTGCAGATTTAATCCATTTTCGGGTTGAACATGAAAAGACAATAGAACGCATCACAAGCTGTTTATGGCCTACTGAATTTGGTGAGTTTCAATTGATCACCTATCAAGATAGCATTGATGATACACTACATTTTGCCTTAGTGAAGGGAGAAATACAAAAACAAGAGGCGACACTGGTACGTGTACATATTCATAATACATTATGTGATTTAACCGCCAGTACACATAAAGAATGTGGGTGGCCTTTGCATGATGCACTCAGGCGTATCGCACAAGAAGAATGTGGTGTGATGGTGATATTACATCAACATGAAAATGTAGCAACTCTGCTTAATCGTATTCATTATTGTTGTAGTAGTGCAACACAACCTGCACTTCCCCCGTCACACGATTTACGAACACATGGTTTGGGTGCACAAATTTTATTAGATTTAGGGATACGCAAAATGCGACTACTCAGTGCGCCCAAAAAAATACATGCTCTTTCTGGTTTTGGACTAGAAGTTGTTGATTATATTGATGAGAGACAAAAGTCATGAGTATTATTATTGAAGGAGATTTTACTAATTGTAACGCACCGTATGCAATTGTAGTGGGGCGATTTAATAATTTTATCACTGAAAAATTGCTTACTGGCGCCTTAGATACTTTAAAACGGCATGGTGTGGCAGATGAGAAAATCAGTGTGATATGGGCACCGGGGGCGTATGAACTGCCTTTGGTAACGCAACGTTTAGCAGCCAGTAAGAAATATGTTGCACTTATTGCTATCGGTGCTATTATTCGAGGCAGTACGCCACATTTTGATTATGTTGCTAGCGAGTGTGCAAAAGGATTAGCCACTGTTTCTCTGCAATATGATATTCCAATCGCATTTGGTGTTTTGACAGTAGATAGCATTGAACAAGCGATTGAGCGCGCAGGTACTAAAGCAGGTAACAAAGGAAATGATGCTGCCATGTCAGCAATTGAAATGGTAAGTTTATTTCAAAAATTGTAATTTCTGAGCGTTCAAAAATAATTTATTCCTTAAGTTAAGGATAACTTTTGTGAATAAATAATTTAGGAGAAAACACCATGAATAGTAAAATAGTTGATGTGACTGAGGTACAAACACATCTAACAGAATTATTATCTCTAGTCGAACAGGGAACACAAGTTATTATTTCGAAGAACAAAATGCCAATGGCACGTTTAATGCCTATGGTTTTACCTCATCATATACTACCACGTATACCTGGATTACATGCGGGTTCTACTTGGACAAGTGAAGATTTTGATGAACCATTAGATTGGTAAGGAATAAAAGTGAGATTTTTATTAGATACACACACTTTTATTTGGTGGTACAATGAGCCTGATAAACTGTCGTTACAAGTACGCGCATTACTTCAAAATAGTGAAAATATTATATTGCTCAGTGTGGTTACTCCTTGGGAAATGCAAATAAAACTCCAAACAGGAAAATTAAAACTGGATATTCCTTTAGATAAAATGCTTGAAAATCAATTGCAAGCAAATAATATTGATCTATTACCAGTAACACTTCCCCATGTTTTAGCATTGCAGAATTTACCTTATCACCACAAAGATCCATTTGATCGTTTACTTATTGCTCAATCTAATGTTGAAAAAGCGATACTTCTGAGTAAAGATGCCATTTTTTCAAAATATAATATTAAATTATTATGGTAAATTCCTCTTATTTAAATCTAAAAAATAATGCCAGCCAAAAAAAGATTTTCTCCTAAAGCCCGTAGTGCCGCACGTCAATGTATTTTACAAGCATTATATCAATGGCAACTTACTGGGTTAAATACAAAATTAATAGAAATGCAATTCTTGAGTGAAGAAGAATCTTTAGACAATATGTATCAAGCAGATATTGAGT
>DAOVZS010000082.1 GCA_030635005.1 Thiomargarita sp.
AGCTCCAGGGGTGAGACATCCTAAAGTAATGATTTTCAAATAGAGAACACCAGTCATATATTATTAAGCTCCGTTGGGAACCTACTCTAATAATTAATGATATAATGCTGATTATTTAAATATACTTATCAATTTCTCGTGACAAAGCCTTAAATGGCTCTCCTGAATTTTAGGAGAGTGCTTATACAATTTATTTACCATATCGCAAACAGAAGGTATGTCTATTGTCGTATTAAACCGATGGTATGCACCCACGCTCGCAAACCTAGGGCGCTGCCCCAGGCTGATATATATCGCCCTTTCAGGGCTTGTATAAAGTTATGCTTGCACCTTTACAATGAAACAACACCCTAGATTTTATATGACATATATTACGCATACACTATGTTTATGACTAAAGAGATTTAGGATATTCATAGCTATCATTAATTGAACAAGATATACTATATAAAGGATAGTTTTTTTCTGAAAGAGGACTGAAATGGCTAATAAAGAGATGAACGGTGCAGACATTCTAGTGAATGCTTTGGCAGCCGAAAATGTGGAATATCTATTTGGATATCCAGGTGGTGTCGTTTTGCATATTTACGATGCCATCTTTAAACAAGACAATATCAAACATATTCTCGTGCGTCATGAACAAGCTGCTGTTCATGCAGCGGATGGTTATGCACGTTCTACAGGTAAAGTAGGTGTGGCGTTAGTCACCTCTGGACCGGGGGCAACCAATACGATTACGGGTATTGCCACCGCTCATATGGATTCTATTCCCATGGTGATTATCACTGGGCAAGTCCATAGCACCTTGATTGGGAATGATGCTTTTCAAGAAGTGGATGCAGTGGGGATTTCCAGACCTTGCGTGAAACATAATTTCTTGGTCAAAGATGTCAATAAACTGGCCAGTACGATAAAAAAGGCATTTTATCTTGCGAACACAGGACGTCCGGGCCCCGTTTTGATTGATATT
Source organism: Thiomargarita sp. (assembly GCA_030635005.1). Classification (GTDB taxonomy): domain Bacteria; phylum Pseudomonadota; class Gammaproteobacteria; order Beggiatoales; family Beggiatoaceae; genus DAOVZS01. Next base: position 971 of record DAOVZS010000082.1, read on the forward strand.
CCTAAAGATGTGACCACGCAAATGGCAGTCTTTGAATATCCAGAGACAATATCCATGCGTTCCTATAATCCAATCATCACCGTTAATACAGATCATATTGAGCAGGCTGTTAAGCTTATCTTGTCTGCAACACGTCCTATGATTTATTCGGGCGGCGGTGTTATTTTGGGAAATGGGGTTAATGAACTCATTGAATTTACGCGCATGTTAAGCTATCCCATTACACAAACCATGATGGGATTAGGGGCGTATCCAGCCACCGATCCACAATCCTTAGGGATGCTGGGGATGCATGGCACGTATGAAGCCAATATGGCCATGCATGGTTGTGATGTGTTAATCGCAATTGGCGCACGTTTTGATGATCGAGTCACAGGTGAATTAGAGAAATTTTGCCCGCACGCGAATATTATTCATTTGGATATTGATCCTGCCTCAATTTCCAAAAATGTTAAAGTAGACATTTCTCTGCTGGGTTCAGTGGCAGAGGTGTTACAAAAACTGATTGCAGGTATTAAAGCAACAGGGCAACAACCGAATTCAAAAGCCTTAACCGAATGGTGGGGACAAATTGATGCTTGGAGATCGACTGATTGTTTACGTTATAATCGAAAAAGTGATCTGATTAAGCCACAATATGTGATTGAAAAACTCTATGAACTCACTAAGGGTAATGCCTTTGTTGCCTCAGATGTCGGTCAACATCAAATGTTTGCAGCACAATTTTACAAATTTGATAAACCCCGTCGTTGGTTATCATCAGGGGGATTAGGCACAATGGGGTTTGGATTGCCTGCAGCAATGGGCGCACAATTCGCACATCCTAATGACACCGTAGTCTGTATCACAGGCGAAGGCAGTATTCAAATGTGCATACAAGAATTGTCCACCTGCAAACAATTTGATTTACCCATTAAAATTATCATGCTTAATAATGGTTTTTTAGGCATGGTACGTCAATGGCAAGAAATGTTTTATGGTAAACGTTATTCACAATCTTATGTCAAAGCCTTGCCCGATTTTGTCAAATTAGCTGAAAGTTATGGACATGTGGGCATGCGCGTTGATAAACCCAGTGATGTGGTAGATGCCCTCCAAAAATGCTTAGCGATAAAAGATCGCTTAGTCTTTATGGATTTCATTATTGATCCGACTGAAAACGTTTATCCCATGGTTGCTGCTGGAAAAGGGCATAATGAAATGGTGTTATCCCCAGAAACGGAGTCAGATTAACATGCGTCATACGATTTCAATTTTATTAGAAAATGAAGCAGGTGCGTTATCACGCGTCGCGGGATTATTTTCAGCACGTGGTTATAATATCGAATCCTTAACGGTAGCACCGACTGAAGATCCGTCCGCTTCCCGCATGACTTTAGTCACTCGAGGCCCTGATGCTGTCATTGAACAAATCACAAAACAATTGAATAAATTGGTTGACGTGATCAAGCTTAATGATTTAACAGAAGGGGCACATATTGAACGAGAATTGATGTTACTCAAAATTAAAGTCTCTACAGCAAAAGCACGTGAAGAGATTAAACATCTGGTTGAAATTTTCCGCGGCAAGATTATTGATGTAGGTGAAACCAATTATACGGTAGAAATGACAGGTACTGCCGATAAATTGGATGCTTTTATCAATCGTATTCAATCAAAGGAAATTATTGAAGTAGTACGCTCTGGTGTTTTGGGCATTGCACGTGGTTATAAGAGTTTGCAGGTATAAATTAGATTCTAAGATGATTAAAATATGCCTAGCAGAACATATAGTACCCAAAAATAGTGAACGTGAAGAGTTTACACAGGTACTGCGTACTGCTGGTTTGCTGAGTGAACTGAGTCCTGAGATGAAACAAACTGCTAGAAAATGCAATGTAACACTTGAAGAAGTGAGGAAATCTTTGGATAGAAGTGAAGGTCCACTATTGAGCGAGATTATTCTTGAACAACGTGGGTCAAAACAGTGAGCTTATCATGATGCAGCAGTAGCATCAGGTTTAGCGATAGAAAATCCTAATCATCATCCGTGAACAATAAATATCTTTACAAAAAGGAGTATAAATGAACGTTTATTACGATAAAGACGCTGATCTCTCAATTATTCAAAAGAAAAAAGTGACCATTATTGGTTACGGCTCACAAGGGCATGCACATGCTAACAACTTAAAAGAGTCAGGAGTAAAAGTCGTTGTGGGATTGCGTAGCGGTTCTTCTTCAGAAAAAAAGGCAAAAGCTGCCGGATTACAAACAAAATCTATTGAAGACGCAGTGGCATGGGCAGATGTTGTCATGGTACTTGCACCTGATGAACATCAAGCGAAACTGTATCGGGATAGTATTGTACCTAACTTAAAAAGTGGGGCAGCCTTAGCGTTCGCACATGGTTTTAATATCCATTTTGAGCAAATTGAACCTCAAAAAAATATTGATGTCATTATGATTGCACCGAAAGGACCCGGTCATTTAGTCCGTTCCACCTATACACAAGGGGGCGGTGTGCCCAGTTTAATTTCTGTGTATCAAGACGCTTCTGGAAACGCCAGAGAGATTGCTCTCTCTTATGCCTGTGCCAATGGGGGCGGTAAAGCAGGTATTATTGAAACTACTTTCCGTGAAGAAACAGAAACTGATTTATTTGGAGAACAAGCTGTCTTATGTGGTGGCGTGACTTCTTTAGCACAAGCAGGATTTGAAACTTTAGTCGAAGCGGGTTATGCACCAGAAATGGCCTATTTTGAATGCCTACATGAACTGAAATTGATTGTAGATTTAATGTATGAAGGCGGCATTGCTAACATGCGCTATTCTATTTCTAATACAGCTGAATACGGTGATTTAACACGGGGACCTCGCATCATTAATGAAGACACCAAAAATGAAATGCGGAAAATTCTTAAAGAAATTCAAACCGGTGAATTTGCACGAGAATTTATCATGGAAAATATGACAGGCGGAGCGTCATTTAAAGCAAAACGTCGCATTGGACGTGCGCATCAACTAGAACAAGTAGGGGCACAACTGCGTGAAATGATGCCTTGGATTAAAGAAAACAAGCTGGTTGATAAAACTAAAAACTACACAACCACATTTGAAATCCGATTATCCTAATCGGATTTCTTTACAGCGTTTCAGTATTCCTATTATGACGGACGAACTCAAACCCAAACGCCCCAAAGGCATTTATCTCTTACCTAATCTTTTAACCACCGCTGCCCTTTTTTCTGGTTTTTATGCCATTGTGGCAGCCATTAATGATCGTTTTGAAGCAGCCGCTATTGCCATTTTTATCTCCATGCTCTTAGATGGTATGGATGGACGTGTGGCTCGTTTAACCAATACCCAAAGTGAATTTGGGGCAGAATATGATAGTTTAGCTGATTTGATCAGTTTTGGATTAGCCCCAGCCTTACTCATGTATGAATGGTCCTTATCTTCTTTAGTCCAAGTCTCCAGTTTTTTTGGAAAACTCGGTTGGTTAGCCGCTTTTGTCTATACTGCCGCCGCCGCTTTACGTTTAGCTCGTTTTAATACGCAAGTGGGAAAAGCAGATAAAAGCTTTTTTCAAGGCTTAGCAAGTCCCGCTGCTGCTGCAGTGATAGCCAGTTTTGTCTGGTTAAGCGTAGATCATCAGATAGACGGGGCTTCTTTAGTCGTGCCTGCTTGGTTTATGACAGTACTGGCTGGATTTCTAATGGTGAGTAAATTTGATTACCATAGTTTTAAGGATTTAGATCTCAAAGAAATTCCATTTGTCACCGCTTTAGTGGTTGTGATGGTATTTGTGCTTGTATCCATTGATCCGCCCAAAGTATTATTTCTGTTTTTCTTGCTCTATGCCATTTCTGGACCCCTATCCAGCCTGATCAAATTACGGAAAAGTCGTATTTCTCCCCCTATCAAGGATGATAAAGAATAGTATGTCACTTTCCACAACCACAGCAAAAAATATCGCACATGTCTTAAGTGAGGCGTTACCTTATATTAACCACTTTGTAGGTAAAACCTTTGTCATCAAATATGGGGGCAATGCCATGGTAGATGACACCTTAAAAACAAGCTTTGCCCGCGATATCGTTTTAATGAAAAGAATCGGTATGAATCCTATCGTTGTACATGGCGGAGGACCTCAAATTGCTGATTTATTAAAACGTTTAGGTAAACGGAGTGAATTTTTTCAAGGAATGCGTATCACCGATAGTGAAACGATGGATGTGGTGCAAATGGTACTCGGGGGATTAGTCAATAAAGAAATTGTCACCTTAATCAATAATCAAGGGGGAGCAGCAGTAGGATTAACAGGTAAAGATGCACAATTGATTCATGCCCATCAATTAAAATTTACACAAAACAATCCCGAAATGCAAGCCTCAGAAATCATTGATATTGGACATGTCGGTGAAGTGACGCGTATTGACACAGCGATCATTGATGTTTTAATTCAAGGAAATTTTATTCCTGTGATTGCCCCTATTGGTGTGGGAAAGGATGGACAATCTTATAATATTAATGCTGATATCGTCGCGGGAAAAATAGCCGAAATTCTTGAAGCTGAAAAATTAATGTTATTGACGAATACAGCCGGTGTTTTAAATAAACAAGGTGAATTATTGACTGGCTTAAATGCACAAAACATAAAAGATTTAATTGAAGATCACACAATCGAAGGTGGGATGTTACCTAAAATTCATTGTGCTTTAGAAGCAGTCCGAAATGGAGTCCATACCGCCCATATTATTGATGGACGTGTTGAACATGCTGTATTACTAGAAATCTTTACCAATGAAGGTGTGGGTACCTTGATCAAAGGCAGGCATTAACATACGCTTGACAATAGGATTTTTACCACTTATCACATTTCAATAAGGATCATCATGGCATTGATTGTACAAAAATATGGCGGAACTTCACTAGGCACACCCGAACGTATTATCGCGGTTGCTGAAAAGGTAATGGCTACCCGTGCCAAAGGACATGACGTAATCGTCGTCGTTTCTGCCATGAGCGGGGAAACGAATCGTCTCTCTGCATTTGCACACAAAGTTTCTAATACACCTAAAGAACGTGAATTAGATGTCCTTTTATCAACGGGTGAACAAGTCACCATTAGTTTATTAAGCATGGCCTTAGAAGACCGTGGCTGTCCCGCACGTTCCTATACCGGCGCACAAGTCCATATTCTCACAAACAGTGCCCATACCAAAGCACGTATTCTTGAAATTGATGATCAACATCTCCATACTGATTTAGCACAAGGTTTAGTGTTGGTGATTGCAGGATTTCAAGGAATTGATGTACACAAAAATATTACCACATTAGGACGTGGGGGATCAGATACCACCGCTGTTGCCTTAGCCGCTGCCCTGAAAGCAGATGAATGTCAGATTTATACTGATGTTGATGGCGTGTATACCACAGATCCTCGTGTCGTACCGACTGCCCGTCGTCTAGACAAAATTTGCTTTGAAGAAATGTTAGAAATGGCCAGTTTAGGGTCAAAAGTCTTGCAAATCCGTGCAGTAGAATTCGCCAGTAAATATAATGTACCCTTACGTGTGTTATCCTCTTTCAAAGAGGGAAAAGGGACATTAATTGCCGCAGAGGAGCCCATGATGGAAAAAGTCCTTATTTCAGGTATTGCCTTTAATCGCGATGAAGCAAAATTAACCTTATTAGGGGTACCCGATCAACCCGGCATTGCCTATCAAATTTTAGGACATATTGCTGACGCCAATATTGAAGTAGATATGATTATCCAAAATATTGGCGCAGATGATTTAACAGATTTTACCTTTACAGTACATCGTAATGACTATAAAAAAGCTTTAGATATTTTACATCACACTGCCACCGATCTCGGAGTACGTGAAATACGTGGTAATGATCGGATTGCTAAAATTTCTTTAGTGGGCGTCGGCATGCGTTCACATGCGGGTGTTGCGAGTACGATGTTTAAGGCTTTAGCGGATGATGGCATTAATATTCTCATGATTTCAACCTCAGAAATTAAGATTTCTGTGGTAGTCGATGAGAAATATTTAGAATTAGGCGTCAGAATTCTGCATGCTGCATTTAATTTGGAAGAGTGACCAGAAAGGAGAATAATCTATGTTGATTTTGACAAGACGTGTGGGTGAATCACTCATGGTAGGGGATAACATCACAGTCACCGTATTGGGTGTGAAAGGAAATCAGGTAAGAATTGGAGTTGATGCACCCAAATCTATTTCTGTTCACCGTGAAGAAATTTATCAACGGATTCAACAAGAAAAGGGAAATAGCGACGCGTTGAAAGATATAGATTCTTAAGAAATACGCCCATTCCAGGGGCAAAGCCCCTTGGTTTAGGTTTCCTGGCATATCTTTTTGGCTAATTTCTTTTTTCTTGCCAATAAAAATTTTCGGAGTCTTGTCTTACGTCTCGTTTTCCACAAACGATGCACTTGTAAACGCCATAAGGAATTGACAAGCACGTAACCTATCGATGCACTAAAAGTACCCAGTACAAAACTACCTAAACCTAAGGGATACCAAATAGTCCCTAAAGAACTGAGTAACCACTCTTGAGACAAACTGAAATCACCTTGCAATTCGGGTATTCCCAGTAAAAAAGCACCCACTTTATAAGAAAAATAAAAGATTGGGGGCATGGTAATTGGATTGGTTATCCAAACTAAGCTCACCGCCAAAGGTAAATTAACACGAGTGACAATCGCCAAAGCTGCTGCAAGTAACATTTGCATTGGTATCGGGATAAAAGCAACAAACAAGCCAATAGCCATACCACCTGCTAATGAACGTCTACTCAAATGCCATAAATTAGGATCATGGAGCAGTGTTCCCAAAAACTGTAGATTGGGATGTGCTTTTATGTGTGTGACTTGGGGTAATGAGTGCTTAAAAAATTTTTTCATACGACCTAATATCAACTTTAAATCCAAATGATGCGTTTTGCTACGCTGTTTTTTCTAATAGGCATATTATTATGCCAAATGCTGTCTAATCTACCTGATATCCGTTGGACTTTCCTCATATTTCCCTTAGGAATCTGTATTTGGATATTACCCCGTCATCGATTGTTATTGATATGTCTCTTGGGTTTCTTGTGGGTAGCTTTTCGAGCTAATATGATATTAGCACAAAAATTACCGCATCATCTTGAAAGTGTGAATGTGACGCTCATAGGGACAGTGATTAATATCCCTCAACAAAAGACATATGGATGGCAATTTGAATTTTCTCCGCTTCCGATCAAATCTTGGCAAAATCCAGGGAATTTACGCTTATCTTGGTATGGTACGCCCCCAAAATCCTTATCACCTGGGCAACGCTGGAAATTAACAGTACGTTTAAAACGAGCACATGGCACACTAAATCCAAGAGTGTTTGATTATTCGCAATGGTTATTTCAACATCACATCTTAGCAACGGGTACAGTAGTACGTTCACAAGGCAGCTTATTAAGCGAACCTGCATTTTATCATATAGATCATATACGGTATCGTCTTGCCGAACGGATGAGACACTCATTAGATCATCATCCCAGTACTGGTGTGATACTTGCCTTGGCTTTGGGAGAAAAACAAGATATTTCCCAAACGCAATGGGAAATTTTAAGACA
>DAOVZS010000165.1 GCA_030635005.1 Thiomargarita sp.
AAACGCTTTTACGGCTTTTTTCCCGTGGTATCGGCTGTCAGCTTGAGTATCCGTTTTTCAGGATATTTTTTCTTCAGTCCAATTTCAAGCCTATCCGCTGTGTTGATTGAATTGCTAGCGACGATAACCCGCTCGTCCTTTTGAACAGTGTTGTGCAAGTGAGTCAATAGCACAGATTCTTGTTTGTTGATAGAAATTGCAAGGCAAGTCCTTAAAACGCTTGTGAGTGTTTTTCAATAAGATGCAATCCTTTGTTTTATATCCAAAAAATACTAAAAATTTGGCTTTACTCATCAACAATCCCAGCAAACCAAATAAAACATCTTATTCAAAAAAATTCAATTTTGTAGCACCTGCGACCGTGTTTATGCCTGTGTATATGACCCAATGGGAATAAAAAATGGAAACAGAGTGCATAACATCAGTTAATAATTTGAGTATCACGCTTTTTTTTGAGAAGCCCATTTATTTGCAAAGTGTTCGGCATTTTCATAGACACATGATTCATTCCGTTCTTCGCGGACTTTTACCAAAAACACTTTACATTTTAAGACGACATTCGTTAGCACTGAAAATAGATAATCATGTGAAATGTCTTCATCTAAAACACCATGATGCATTTTGATGCCTGCTGTTTCAAGGTTTCTAAATATGTTTACTAATAGTTTATCTACCGCTTCTCTATCCTTATTATCTAATCGCTTCATAACGTCATCATAATTTTCCCCATTTTTACGTAAAATTGCCCAATTATATTTTTCCTTAAGTTCATCCAAGCATGCACTGAATGGTCCAGATGTAAAATGTGTCAAGGTCTCTTCTGCAACTTTCTTGCGATTCCAGTGATATTCTAATTGAATTTGTTTTCGCAATAGGTATGCTGATATACCGACGATGAGCATCGAAATCGTATTAATCATTAAGCTGATCTCTTGTAGATATGACATAGGTGTATTCAAATTTTTAACATAATTAGTATTGCAATAGCGTTGATAAAAGTATAAAGCAAAATCTGATGAAATACAAACTACTCATAAAAAATACATAACTAATAACACGCCCATCGAAAAAATGTTAAAATGATTCAATATCATTTGACACAACACTAAAAATCATGTCTACAAGCTTAAATTTGGCCATTGAACTTATTAATCGTCCTTCTATTACACCGCAGGATCATGGCTGTCAAGCTATTATTGCAAAACGCCTTGAATGCATTGGATTTACAATTAAACACTTACGTTTTGGGAATGTAGACAATCTTTGGGCACGATTGGGAGACACTGATCCCTTATTTGTATTTGCAGGGCATACCGATGTTGTACCGACAGGGGCTGCGCATTTATGGAAATTTCCTCCTTTTACTGCCACACAATCTGATGGTTTTTTATATGGACGTGGGGCTGCTGATATGAAAGGCAGTATTGCTGCTATGGTCACGGCTTGTGAGCGTTTATCCCGTTCACACCTCAAAGGCTCAATCGCTTTTTTGATCACCAGTGATGAGGAAGGGAGTGCCGTTGATGGGACTATTAAAGTCATTCAATATTTAAAAGAACAAGGGGAACAGATCGATTGGTGTTTAGTCGGTGAACCGTCGAGTACCACTCAATTGTGTGATGTGGTTAAAAATGGGAGACGGGGTTCACTTAATGGAAAATTAGTGATACAAGGCATTCAAGGACATGTCGCATATCCCCATTTAGCTGATAATCCTATTCATCACGTGATACCAGTATTACAAAATTTATGCCAAACTGAATGGGATCAGGGTAACGTATTTTTTCCCCCTACCAGTTTTCAAATTACGAATATTAATGCAGGTACAGGCACTGAAAATGTGATTCCAGGAGATGTGACTGTTTTATTTAATTTTCGTTATAGTACAGAAGTCACACAGATCCAATTACAAGAACATATCACCGCCTTATTAGACAGTTATCCTTTCAAATATCAGATGACTTGGAGACATTCGGGTGTTCCTTTTCTGACACCAGAAGGACGTTTAGTCACCGCAACGCAACAAGCCATTTCTGAAGTATGTGGCTATCATACTAAATTATCGACAGCAGGGGGGACGTCAGATGGACGATTTATCGCCCCTACCGGTGCTGAAGTGATTGAAGTAGGTCCTAATAACAGCACAATCCACAAAATCAATGAATGCGTCAATATTGAAGAACTTGATCGCTTATCTATTATTTATCAACGGATTTTAGAAAAGCTATTACATTAAATGAGCAATGACTATTACAACATCACACGAAAATGTACCCTGCGATAATGAAAAATGGTTTCGCTGTTTATTTGAGCAAGCTGCAGATGCTATTTTTGTTATAGATTTGAAAGGGCAGTTTATTGAAGTCAATAAAACAGCCTGTGACAGTTTAGGGTATTCTTCTGATGAATTATTAACACGTTCAATCTCTGATATTGACCAAAATATTGGATTAAAAGAATTGACAGAAGTGTTACCACTGATGAAATATGAAATCCCAGTGACTTTAGAAGGGAAACATCAACATAAAGAAGGCAACACTTTTCCTGTTGAAATGAATGTCACTTTGATCACAAAAAATACTGTTTCCTATATTCTTGCCATCGCACGCGATATTACAGAACATAAACAAATGGAGGATGCTTTAGCACATGCTAAAGAAGAGGCGGAATCTGCGAATCGTGCTAAAAGCGAATTTCTTGCGAATATGAGCCATGAAATCCGCACACCTTTGAATGCTATTATTGGTTTTTCAGACTTATTATCCTTAAAAGTGACGGATAGAAAACAGAACAGTTATTTATCTTCCATTCAAACGGCTGGAAAAAGTTTATTGACGCTAATCAATGATATTCTTGATTTATCAAAAATTGAGGCTGGGAGACTGAATATTCAATATGAGCCCATTAATACGTTTGGCATTTTCACAGAATTAGAACATATTTTTGCCCCTCAAATTGCTGAAAAGGGACTCCTATTTATAAAAGATATTGATAAAACATTACCCCCTGCCTTAATATTAGATGAAACGCGTTTAAGACAAGTCTTATTCAATTTGATTGGAAATGCTATCAAATTTACTGATGAAGGCTATATTAAATTATCAGCACGAAAACATTATCAAACAAAAGACACCAGTAAAGTTGATTTAATCATTGCGGTAGAAGATACAGGGATTGGTATTTCTAAAATACAACGCGATAAAATTTTTCACGCTTTCACACAACAAGAGGGACAAGATACGCGTAAATATGGGGGCACTGGGCTGGGATTAGCGATCAGTAAACGATTAGCAGAAATGATGAATGGTGAAATTAATATTCAGGATAAACAAGGTAAAGGGTGTGTGTTTGAGCTTAGATTACGAAATCTTGATATTCCAAGTACAATACCAGCTATAACCATAAAAGATAATTTTGTAGGAAAACCCTTATCCTTTGAGCCGGTTCAGATATTGATTGTGGATGATATTAAATCTAATCGTGATTTTGTAAGAGAAAGTTTGTCTCAAGTGAATTTAAATATAATAGAAGCTGAAGATGGGGCACACTGCTTATTATTAGCGGAAAAATATCTGCCACATCTCATTTTAATGGATATTAGAATGCCGATTATGGATGGCTATCAAGCCACTTTGCATTTGAAAAAAAATCCAAAAACACAACATATTCCCATTATTGCTTTAACAGCAAGTCCTTTTGTCACTGCACAAGCACAAATAAAACAGTATGGTTTTGATGGATATTTATCAAAACCAATCTTAATATCAGAACTCTTAAGTGCATTATCAAACTATTTAAAACATCATCAAACCGTGCCTCAAAAAGATGACCGTATACCTATTGACAGTGCTCATATTCCCGAAATTATGGCACAATTAGAACGCTGGCAGCCTATTTGGGAAGAATTGCAAGGGGCTCTTGATATGACTGAAATATATAATTTTGCACTCAATATCAAAAAATTAGGTCAAAAATACGATATCACATTTTTTATTGATTATGGTCAAAAATTGTCTGAATCGGCTCAAGATTTTGAATTTGAAGAGATTGAAAAGATGTTAAAACAATTTCCAGATTTCGTGACTTTATTAGTCGAAAATTGATACTTGCAGAATCCTAGCATTGAAAATACAGTACTGTTACCTTGTATCCACGTTTCAGCGTGGAATGAGGTCATTCAAACAAAAAAACTCTCAAGGAAATCTATGCTTACTAAAACTAAAGCAAGAAAACCAGCTTGGTTTATTACAGGTACCGATACAGAAATAGGGAAAACATGGTGTACTTTAGCAGTCATCCAATATTTAAAAAATCAAGGCTTGCAAGTGGCAGGTATGAAACCGATTGCTTCTGGATGTGTTAATTTTAAAAATAGCGATGCCGAATACATTTTAGCAGAAAGTAGTTTACAAGTCCCTTATGAATGGGTTAATCCTTATGCATTCACGCCCCCCATTGCGCCTCATGTTGCAGCGGCACAAGTAGGACAAATGATTGATTTAGAGGTGATTATCAAAAACTATCAACACTTAGCAGAACATGCAGATACGGTAGTGATTGAAGGGGTAGGCGGGTGGCGTGTACCATTGAATACTTCTCAAAGTTTAAAAGACATCGTCCTTGCCCTAAACGCACAAGTGATTTTAGTCGTCGGATTACGTTTAGGATGTATTAATCACGCATTATTAAGTGCAGAAACTATTATACGTGATGGCTGTTCTTTAGTCGGTTGGATAGCGAATGCAATTGATCCTGAATTTGAAGCAAGCTCTTCTATTGATACGATCAACGCACGTTTAGACGTTCCTTTATTAGCAACAATGCCTTATTTGAAAACAATGGATATTTCACAAATGGCACAAAAAATAAGCTTATCAGACTATTAATCAGTGATGTTACGCACTCTGATTTCATTTTTTAGCCCCGTTGGGGCGAAGGCACAAACACAGGCATAAACGTATAGGCACAGTCAGAAACTCAGGCACA
>DAOVZS010000107.1 GCA_030635005.1 Thiomargarita sp.
GATGCCCCTGGCTATATTATTAAGCCCCGTTGGGGCGAAGGCACAAGCTACAGGCATAGACGTATAGGCAACTCAGGCACAAACACAGGCATACCCCTTCTCTAAATTTCTGTTAATGATTTACTCAAGAAGATTCAATTCATGTTATGATACCACAAACATAATATTGTTTCTTTATCATTGATAGTATCACCACGTGCCCGTAACTCCTTAAGAATATGTAAACCATAGGAATGAAAGTTATGTTGAATACACAACATCAAGTGCGTATTTGGGATTTACCCACGCGTCTATGTCATTGGCTGCTTGTGGTCACTTTTATCGTTGCGATGCTCAGTCAAGGTGATGATCGGTATCTGGATATTCATGTTTTATCAGGATATGTATTTTTAGAGCTATTGGGCTTTCGGCTCATATGGGGCTTTATTGGAAGTCATTATGCGCGTTTTTCTCAATTCTTATTTGATAAAAAGGCGGTGTGGCATTACCTGAAAACATTAGCAACAATACAACGACAACATTTTTTGGGACATAATCCAGCGGGCAGTTGGGCAATATTTTTTATTTTAGGTTTGGGGAGCATCGTCTCATTAACAGGCTTACTTACATTGGGCGGTGAAGAGCAGCACGGTCCTTTGGCAGGATTAATCAGTTTTTCATTAGGCAGCACTTTTCATGAATGGCATCATATGACAGCGTGGTTTTTGTTTGGATTCATTGGTATACATCTAGTAGGGGTATTGATAGAAAGCAGATTACATCATGAAAACTTGATTAAAGCTATGATTACTGGCTTTAAATCTACAAAAAATCCCGCTTCCAGTGTTCATCGTCACGAGATAACAGCGCTCATTATTGTTGTGGTTATTATCGCAAGTATAGGAAGTGCAGGCTATTTTCCTTTTATAGGTCCCACATTACCAAAGAACGCTTTATGGCAAGAGGCGTGTGGAGAGTGCCACTTGGCTTACCATCCCACACTTTTACCTGCACGTTCTTGGAAACGCATGTTAGCGGAACAACATGAACATTTTGAAGAAGATTTGGATTTAGATAAAGAAACCTTATTAGCCCTTCAAAATTTTTCAACAGAAAACGCTGCAGAAAGTGAATTAACGGAAGCAGCTTGGAACATAAGCCATTTTACACCTGCTGAACACGTGCCACTATACATTACTCAAACATCTTATTGGATAGAACAGCACAAAAATATAGTAGATGACATCTGGCAACATCCAGACATTAATTTTAAAGGAAATTGTGAGGCTTGTCATTTAGATGCAAAACAAGGTACGTTTGAGGATTTTGCGATACATTTACCTGATATGTAAAGATTTAAGATTGACTTAAGAAACAATCAGTATGATAGCAATTATAGTAATATTCAAGGAGAACACTTAATGAAAAAATATCTCATGATAGCAAGTATTGCACTATTACCCCATTCAAGCCCTATCTACGCGACCAATGCGGTGGATGAATTGCTAAATCAATACCGCTCTCAAGGCGTGGAAGCCTTTAGTGCAAAAGCAGGTCAAATCTTATGGCATCAAAAATTTACCAAAAAAGACAACATTCGTCAATGTACCACCTGTCATACTGATAACTTACGTAACAGTGGCAAGCATGTACGTACGGGTAAATTCATTCAACCTTTAGCCCCGTCTGTGAATCCAAAACGCTTGATGAAAGTCAAACATATTCGTAAATGGTTGAAACGTAACTGTAAATGGACCTTCAATCGTGAATGCACGATTCAGGAAAAAGGCGACATTTTACTTTATATTCAAAGTCAATAGAAAGGAGATTCATGCTATGAAAACATTCATCACTCTCATGACCATACTCACATTAATGTGCACTCAATTGCTACAGGCAGATGAGGACTACTCAAAAGGACCGGGCGTAGCGCCTGTTAATAATCCACTTTATGCGACAGAATGTAGCGCGTGTCATTTTGCCTATCAACCCGGATTGATGCCAGCACGTTCTTGGAAAAAGATAATGCTCAATCTTGACAAACATTTTGACGAAAATGCAGAATTGGAAATAGACGAACAAAACGCTTTAACAAATTACTTGGTGAAAAATGCAGCAGATTTTTCAAATCATAAACGTTCTGTTAAAATCATGCGTTCCTTATCTCGGGAACACACACCGATTCGTATTACAGAAATACCCTATCTTGTGCGTAAGCATAATGAAATGTCTTCAGATATGGTGAACGGCAACCCCAAAGTAAACTCTTTGAGTTATTGTGAAAAATGTCACAGACGTGCTGAAACGGGTAGTTATTCTGAACGCGAGATCAATATTCCTGGCTATGGACTTTGGGAAGATGATCATTCTTAAATAAGATGTGAGATGTTACGTAAAGTGTTTCCATTTTTTAGCCCCGTTAGGGCAAATGTTGTGCTTGCGCCTTAACGGGATTTATTCTTCTATAAATCATTCTGATTCAAACTTCCTTTCTCAATTTTCTAATTCTAGTAATTGTTAGCTTGGTTTTTTGGGCGATGGTTTTGTCATCTAAGACATCTAATAAAGCTTGGGCTATATTGAGTTGTCCTTGTTGTAAGCCTTCAGCAATCCCAGCTTTCTTACCCGCTACCATCCCCGCCTTCTTACCCGCTACCATCCCAGCTTTCTTACCCGCTACCATCCCCGCCTTCTTACCAACTATCATCCCCGCCTTCTTACCAGCCACAACTCCGGCTGTTCTACCCTGTGCAATACCCTTTTCCATTGCTTCATCTAATAAGGTTACTTCATTTTTTAATGCACGTTCACGCATATCAGCTAAGTTACGAGTAGGGATGTCAGTACTAATATCTTGTAATAATTTATAGGCTTTTTGAACGGGTGGATGAGTATACATGCTCGGTTCTCCACTGTTATGATTATGGTTAAAGAAGTGTAACCATTGACTTAAAGGATCTGATGTGACTGTTTTGAACTTGGGAAGTTCAAATATAAATAACGCCATTTGGTCTGTTAAACGTAATGTAGGATGATCACGTTCACGCCATTCAAAACAGTGTTGTCCCGTATCATACTCTGAAAATAATTTGTATCCTAAAAAATGAACTCCAAAAACGGCTTTCATTTTATTGTATTTTTGACCACCGTCTAATTGTTGACTATATAATTTTGTCAGGTAATGCAAGCTACGTTGTGGATAACAGTCAAAAATTTTACTTTGCATTTCAACATCATAGCCTCTCCCTAGTTCATCTTCAACATGAACGTCTAAGATGATAAATTTTTTATGGATCATTTCGGGAAGTATTTCTGGATTACGAATGGTTATTTTAGTCATTGGATCAAATTTATAAGCAATCAGAATCTGATTCAGAATGTCTAATAATAAGAGCTTGTCTTTTACAAATAGTTGTTTAAAGACTAAGTCTAGTTTTGGTGATAGTAAGGGTTGTGTCATCTTATATTTTTTTCTTGTGTAGAATTCATGCTATGATAACATATTTGATATGTTACAAGCTTGTTTGAATCTGAATTTTCAGGAACAAGGGCAGTGGGCTGTGGCAGTTAATAAACTGTTAAAATGTATTTATGTATAATAAGCATAGTGTGCACCATTTTAACGATAGATTATAAATAACAATGTTTAAAAAGATAGGACTTATTGCTAAGCACGGTGATTTAAAGGTAAAAGCAAGCTTAGAAGTGTTGGTTAATTGTCTGTATCAGCATCATTTTGAATATATGCTTGATAAGACGAGTGCACAACTGTTATCTCGAACAGATTTTGTCGCTAGTATGGATGTATTGGGACAACAATGTGATTTGATCATTGTGATTGGGGGAGATGGTACATTATTACAAGCAGCGCGTGTTCTTGCAAAATATGATATCAGTTTATTGGGGATTAATTTAGGACGTTTGGGGTTTTTAACGGATATTTCTCCCACTGAAATAGAAACCTATTTGGTTGATATTTTAAATGGTGATTTTCGGGAAGAAAATCGATTTCTCATTGAGGCGACCGTACACCGTGATAAACAGTGTATCTCTCATTGTAATGCTTTGAATGATATTGTTATTTATCGTGGAAATGTGCCGCACGTCTTGTTTTTTGAAACCAAAGTAAATGGGCATTTTGTGAATTGCCAACATGCTGATGGTTTGGTCATCGCCACTCCGACAGGATCCACCGCTTATGCCCTCTCAGCAGGAGGTCCCATTATTCATCCTACTTTGAATGTCTTGGTATTAGTCACCATTTGTCCGCATACTTTCAGTAGTCGTCCCATTATCATTGATGGAGATAGTGAGATCACCATTACCATCAATTCTGAACAAAGAGGAAATGCACAATTGGATGGAGACAGTGTGTTGTGTCACACTTTGAAACCGGGTGATAGTGTTGTGATAAAAAAACATCAGCATATCCGCTTGATTCACCCCATGGATCATGATCATTATGCCACGCTACGCACTAAATTGGATTGGAGCTAACGACGTGTTGCATTATTTACAAATTGAAAATTTCGCCATTGTAAAACAGTTGAAATTGCATTTTAAGGAAGGATTGACGATTATCAGCGGTGAAACGGGGGCTGGTAAGTCTATTTTAATTGATGCACTCAGTTTATTACTCGGTGAACGTGCGGATACCAGTGTCGTGCGACAAGGCTGTGACAGTGCAGTAGTGAATGCGATATTCACCTTACCGCCCGTAGCGCAAGCGTGGTTGGAAGCGCATGCCATTGATAATGAAGAAGAATGTTTTGTACGTCGTGTGATTAATTGTAACGGACGATCGCGGGGTTATATTAATGATCAACCTGTTTCTGTGCAAACCTTACGTACCTTAGGGGAATATTTAATTGATATTCATGGTCAACATGCACATCAATCTTTGCTTAAAAAAGAGGCACAACGTCAGTTGGTTGATGAGATGGCAGAGAATAAGACTGTATTAGCACAGCTGAGAGCATGTTATCAACAGTGGCATTCTGTAAAGCATGATTTAGAGGCCTTAGGGGGAGAAGATCGCGAAGCGACGCTTGCTTTTTTGCACTACCAAGTAGAAGAACTCGAAGATTTTGAGTTGACAACTGAGGCCTTAGAGGCGTTAGATAATGAACACAGTCGTCTTGCCAACGCTCAACAATTATTAGAACACAGTCAAGAAGCCCTTTTATTACTTGATAATGATGATAGAGATTCAATACTGTCATCACTCAATCAAGCCAATCATATTTTAGACGAAGTAGAAAAACATGATGCTAAAATTGGTGAAATCACCGATTTTTTAGACAGTGCCATTATTCAAACACAAGAAGCAGTGGGAGAATTGCGTCATTATCTATTACGTATGGATCTAGATTCTGAACGTTTACAAGAAATTCAACAACAAGTGTCATTATTACAAGATATTGCACGTAAACATAGAATTCGAGTGTCTGAGTTACCGGTGCATTTTAAAAACTTAACGGCACAATTATTGGCCTTAGAAGAATATGAAGAACAAGCGACTGCCTTAAGAGAACAACTGGTGAGTGCTTTAAAAGCATATCAAGTGGCTGCACACGCCTTACATCAAGAACGTATCAAAACGGCACAATTATTATCTCAAAAAATAAGTATTGAAATGCATTCCGTGGGATTAGGTGGCGGTGAATTAATGATTCATGTTGAGGCGGATAATACCCTATCGCCTACAATCACGGGTATTGATAAAGTTGAATTTTTAGTGAGTACAAATCCAGGACATCCCCCAAAATCGTTAAATAAGGTCGCTTCTGGCGGAGAATTATCACGAATCAGTTTAGCCATACAAGTCATTACCGCTAGAAATAGTGGCGTTCCTATCTTAGTATTTGATGAAGTAGATGTGGGCATTGGGGGCAGTGTGGCTGAAATTGTGGGAAAATCGTTACATAGTTTAGGGCAACAACGCCAAGTATTGTGTATTACGCATTTACCCCAAGTCGCTTCTCAAGGAGATCACCATTTACAAGTCAGTAAACGTTTTATGGAAGGGACGACGGTGACACAGATTAAAGCGTTAATCCCAGAAGAACGCGTGACAGAAATTGCACGGATGTTGGGCGGTGTTGATATCACCTCCCATACTTTGGCACATGCACAAGAAATGTTACAAACGGGAGCTAAGCCTTATTAATATTCCCAATATTCGTGTCGGACATGTGACCCATCAAGATAATGCGACGGGCTGTACTGTGGTGATTTGTGATCAAGGCGCGTGTTGTGGAGTTGATATTCGGGGCAATGCACCGGGTACGCGCGACACCGCACTGCTTGCACCTCATTGTACAGTAGAAAAGGTTAATGCCATATTATTAACGGGCGGCAGTGCTTTTGGATTGGCTGCAGCAGACGGTGTCATGCGATATTGTCAAGAGCAAGGTTATGGATTTGGTATGGGCACTCAAAAAATCCCTATTGTGCCCGCAGCGGTGATTTATGATTTTAATATCGGAAAACAATCTAACGCTGCCCCAACGGCAGAAGATGGTTATCAAGCCTGCTTAAATGCGACAGACACCGAAAATGCGACAGGTAATGTGGGCGCGGGTACAGGGGCAATTGTGGGAAAAATTTGCGGGTTCTCTCATGCAATGCGGGGGGGATTAGGGACGGCGCATAGGCACTTTTCCAATGGATTGAGGGTCAGTGCGATGGTGGTGGTGAATACTTTTGGTGATGTGAGACATTATGCCGATAATCGCATTATTGCAGGCGCAAGATCACAGGATGGCGGATTTATAGATGCGATCAAATACATTATCACCGAAAAACAGATCACGCCCGACTGTCATTCTAATACGCTGATTGGAGTGGTTGCCAGCAATGCACAACTTGATAAAGTCGCTTTAACCCAAATTGCCAAAATGGCTAATATTGGCGTCGCGCAAGTGATTACACCCGCACATACCCAATATGATGGAGATACGTTTTTTGCATTGGCAACAGGAGACATAAAAGCAGACGCCACTTTGGTCGGCATCGCATCAACAGAATTGGTGAAACAAGCCATCTTAAACGCCATGCTGAGCGCAGTGGGCAGGGACGGATTCCCTGCCACCTCAGAACTACATTTTAGGACCTGCAGCTAAAATCTCTGCAGTTGCTTGTCCAATGTATTGTTTGAAATTTTCAATAAACATGCCTGCTAATTTTTTGGCTTGAATATCATATTCCTCAGGATTTAACCAAGTATTACGCGTATTTAACATTTCATCAGGCACGTCTGGACAATGTA
>DAOVZS010000123.1 GCA_030635005.1 Thiomargarita sp.
GTCATACCGTTTCCCTTTAAATTGATAGGCTAACAATTGTTCTTCTGCTAATAATTGGGCGATGGCATCTGTGAGTTGAATTTCCCCCCCTGCCCCTGTGCCTATATTTTCAAGATATTTAAAAATCGTAGGCGGAAGAACATAACAACCCACAACACCTAATGTAGAAGGGGCTTTATTAGGAGCAGGTTTTTCAACAATATTTTTGATTTTTGAAACCCCCTCATATAAAGGTTCAGATTGAATAATGCCATATTTATCCGTTTCAGTCGCTAGGATATGTTCAACAGCAATGACACCGCAATGTTCTGTGTTATAAATATTGAGCATTTGTGATAAACAAGTATGCACGTGCCCTTCAATTAAATCATCTGCTAAAATAACTGCAAAGGTTTCATTACCGATCACGGATTGTGCACACAATACAGCATGCCCTAAACCTAAGGCTTCTGCTTGACGAATATAAATACACGACACACCTTTAGGGACAATATGTCTCACCATTTCCAATAATTTATATTTTCCTTTTTGTGCGAGTTCCTCTTCAAGAACTTGATTTTTATCAAAATGATCTTCGATAGCCCGTTTAGTACTGCTGGTGACAAAAATAAGTTGTTTGATACCCGCATTAATGGCTTCTTCTACAGCATATTGAATTAAAGGTTTATCTACAATAGGTAACATTTCCTTTGGGCTCGCCTTAGTGACAGGGAGAAACCGTGTTCCTAAACCAGCGACAGGAAAAACAGCCTTACGGACTTGTTTGTGTGTCATTATTTTTTCTCATGTTTTTTTTGAACCGTTGTCATGATAGCATTCATTGCTTTGGGCACTTAAAGATTTATTGTATACTTGTTTTTTGAAATTTACTATGACAGCTATTAATCTACAAAATGTTGGTAAAACCTATATTCATTATGCACATGGTATAGATCGTTTATTAGAACTCATCACACATAAGCCACGTCATCAATCTTTTATAGCATTACATCCACTCAATCTACAGATTTCAGAAGGTCAAATTGTAGGCATTATTGGCAATAATGGTGCAGGAAAAAGTACCTTATTAAAACTTATTAGTAAGACTTTGCAACCCGATGGAGGGCATTTTGAGGTCAAAGGTCGTATTGCTGCTTTATTAGAATTAGGCGGAGGCTTTCATCCTGAAATGACTGGGCATGAAAATGTGTATTTAAATGGCACAATGATGGGCTTGTCTTTAGACGAAATTAAGCTCATATATGATGATATTGTTGCCTTTGCAGGTATTCAAGACTTTATGGAACAACCTGTGAAGACATATTCATCTGGCATGTTTATGCGTTTGGCTTTTGCAGTAGCGACGTGTGTTGAACCTGATATTTTGATTATTGATGAAGCCTTATCAGTTGGGGATGGGGCTTTTGCCCGTAAATCTTTTGATCGGATTATGCAATTTAAAGCAGCCCGCAAAACAATTTTGTTTTGTTCACATTCTTTATACCAAGTAGAAGCAATTTGTGATTATGTGATTTGGTTGGATAAAGGTCATATTAAAATGGAAGGGCTTCCCAGTGCGGTGATCAGTGCATACGATCAATTTTTACTACAAGCAGATATAGTATCAGAGTCTGAGAGTATTGTCAATTCATCAGAAATTCCTGTTAATCCCGCTGTTATTGATGGTACCGCACGCATCCTGGATATCAGCATTATTGTTGATGGTATGAAAGGTTCCAGTTTAAATGTTTTAAGTCTTAAAAGTGAATTGTGTGTCACTATCAGCTTTGCATCAGATCCCAAATTACCCGCTCCAAGCATTGCTTTAGCGATCTTTAATGCAGATAGACGTGTGATTACGAGTGCGGGTAGTAAAAATGATCAGTTTAGTATTACACGTGATACTCAAGGTTTTGCCAAAGTTAAACTTAATTTTACGCAGTTAGCCTTGTTAAAAGGGGTTTATTTAATCACAATATATTTAATGTGTGAAAATGCGATTCATATTTATGAATATATTGACTCTCCCATTAAACTCAAGGTACATCAAAAAGGCTTAGAAATAGGTGTAGTGAGTTTATCGCATACTTGGGCACAAATTTGATTATTTTATGGAATTTTTCGATTTTTAATTATGGATTATACTGCTTTAGATTTTCCCTTAAATGTGTATGCACATTGTCTTTACTTAGAAGAGGCTAATGTCAATTATTTACATTATGCTTTATTCAATGAAGATGAAGCCTTAGCACAAGTACAAGGTGCACAACAACGTTCCACCGATTTATTATTAGCACGATTACCCAAACCACCGTGTCATATTTTAGAAATTGGTATTGGCTTAGGTACAACTGCCGCCACACTGATTAAACGTGGGTATACGGTGACAGGGATTACACCAGATGCACAACAAATTGCTCTGGCAAGACAACGTGCTCATGCACATTTTGAATGTGTCACACTTGAAATGTTTTCGACGACAGAACGTTATGATGTTATTTTATTTCAAGAATCGGCACAATATATACATTCTTTAACACTTTTTAATAAAGCCCACAGTCTGTTAAAAGATGACGGTGTTATTTTAATCACAGATGAATTTAGTTTTCGACATACCGCAAAATATGCGACCTACAGCTTGCCTTCACTGACTGATACACTGGCACAAGCATCACGTTGTGGATTTGAATTAACAGAAAAAATAGATTTATCAGTACAAGCTGCGCCCACATTAGAATATTTATTATGGGTAATAGACTTGCATAAGGCCGAATTACTCGTAGCTTTAGCTTTAAAAGCAGAAGTCATTAATGAATTATTAAGGGTGTTGCGTGAATATCAACAAAAGTATCAAGACGGTCATTATGGATATGCGTTATTAAATTTTAGAAAAAAAGTAGCCCCCCGTTGGCTGCTTTCAACTGTCACATCACAAGATAAGGAAGCACTTAAAAACCTATTCAGTGACGTATTTCCGCCCCCTAAAATGACAGAGGCACATTGGGAATGGAAATATAAGGAAGGATTAGGGATAGCAGCTTGGCGTGATGGTAAGATGATCGCTCATTATGGCAGTGTCTTACGTGATATTCGATATTTTGGACACGCTCAAATGGCTGCTCAAATTACTGATGTTATGGTTTTAGAAGAAGAACGCGGATTATTGACACGAAAAGGGGCTTTTTTCTTAACTACCGCTACTTTTTTAGAAAATTATATGGGCTACGGGGCACAAACCTATTTAGGTTATGGCTTTCCTACGCAGCGTGCAATGAAAATAGCAGAGCGTTTAAACTTATATGCACCTGTTGGAAAAATGGTGGAATTGCATTGGGAAGCCAGTACTGCTAAGCCTCATTTATGGACCCGCATCCGTCATTTATCCCCTCAAGATCTTAATAAAAATAAAGACATCATCAATACGTTATGGCATGATATGGCTTCCTGCTTTACAGATTCAATCATAGGAGTACGTGACTGGAAGTATGTCCAGCATCGTTATCTCTCACATCCCTACAAACAATACGAACTACTGTTAATCACACAGCGTTTCACGGGACAGCCCTTAGCGATTATAGTGATAGCTCGTCAGGATGATACTTGTCATATTAGGGATTTTATTGGTAATATCGCACATCTTCCAGAAGTGATTAAACATATACGCCGACTTGCCAAAAATTGGGCATTGAAGCACGTTAATCTGTGGATTACAGAAAATTTTGTCACTGTGTTTCCAAAAGCTGAACAGCGAGATTTGGAGATTCAGATTCCCCATAATATTTGGTCACCAGGAGTGCCTGTAGCAGAAGTGGATGGACATTGGTGGTTAATGGGTGGAGATACTGATTTTTTATAACTATAGGAACAAGCATGGATCAATTATTAATAACGGGTGGACATCCGCTTCAGGGAGAAGTCCGTATTTCTGGCGCTAAAAATGCTGCTTTACCCATACTAGCAGCCACATTATTAGCCGAAACGCCCTCTTATATCAGTAATGTTCCCCATTTACATGATATTACAACCATGATGCATCTTTTAGAAGAAATGGGGAGTACATTTGTTATCGATGATCATTTCAATATTGAAGCAAATAGTCAGAATGTGCAAAAATTTACTGCCCCCTACGAAATGGTCAAAACCATGCGGGCTTCAATTTTGGTATTAGGTCCCTTATTGGCACGTTTTGGGGAAGCCCATGTCTCATTACCTGGTGGCTGTGCCATTGGGGCACGTCCTGTTAATTTGCACTTGCAAGGATTAGCAGCCATGGGGGCAGATATTTGTGTGGAAGGGGGATATATCACCGCACAAGCAAAACGATTACAAGGCACTACCTTATGTCTGGATGTCGTCACCGTGACAGGCACCGAAAATTTGATGATGGCTGCGACATTAGCAGAAGGAAATACGATTATTGAAAATGCAGCCAGAGAACCAGAAATCATAGATTTGGCTATTTTCTTAAATCGTATGGGCGCACGTATTGAAGGTGCAGGTACGAGTACCCTACGCATTACGGGTGTAGAAAAATTATACGGTGCACGTCATCGCGTATTACCTGATCGTATTGAAACGGGTACCTATTTAATCGCAGCTGCAATGACAGGGGGCAAAGTGAAAGTCAATCACACAGATGCCAGTTTGCTGGATGCGGTGTTATTAAAATTGCTTGAAGCAGGCGTCACCCTGTCTCATGGCAATGATTGGATAGAAGTGGATATGCAAGGGAGACGGCTTCGTGCTGTAGACATACATACTGCCCCCCATCCCGGTTTTCCTACCGATATGCAAGCGCAACTCACTGCCATGAATACCATTGCCGAAGGCGTAGGCATGTTGACAGAAAGCATCTTTGAAAATCGTTTTATGCATGTTTCAGAATTGCAACGTATGGGGGCTAATATTCGCATTGAAGGCAAAACAGCGATTGTCAAAGGGATCGAACGTTTACAAGCAGCCCCCGTGATGGCGACAGATTTACGTGCTTCCGCAGGATTAGTATTAGCAGGATTAGTAGCAGAAGGCGATACTTTAGTGGATCGTATTTATCATATTGATCGCGGTTATGAGCGGATTGAAGAAAAATTAACCCAATTAGGCGCACATATTCGTCGTGTGTAACTGAAAATAACTCAAAATCTTAACAAGGATCTGTGTCTTTAAACATTTATAGTATACTAACATGATTTTAGATCGTGAACACTAAAAATAATGAGTGAAAAACTAGTCAACGTCACAATTAATGGGAAAAAAATATCTGCACCTGTCTCATTATCTGCCGTTAAAGCATTTTGGCACGCAGGTTATACACGAGTAGAAGGCATTGGTTGTATGGAAGGAGTGTGCGGATCATGTCGGGTCATGGTAAGACGTGCGAATAGTAAGGAAGTTCGTATGCAATTAGGCTGTCAAACATTTATTGAAGAAGGTATGCAAATTATCTTTCTCGCCTTTCCTGCGCCCACACACCATACGTATCAACTCACCGATATTAAAAATTCCTGGGAAGTACACAGTCAATTTCATCAAACTTTTCCTGAAACCGCACATTGTCGTACTTGTGGAGGCTGTACACAATCCTGCCCTAAAGAAATTGAAGTACAACGAGGGGTTGAACTTGCCGCAAACGGTAAATTTAGAGAAGCAGGAGAATTGTTTATTGAATGTGTCATGTGTAATTTATGTATGACAGCATGCCCAGAACATATTGCCCCCAATCATGTTGGATTATTTTGTCGTCGTGTGATGGCTTATTTCCATTTACGTCCTGCTAACTTAATCAGCCGTTTAGAAGAATTGCGACAAGGTGAAATGACTATTGTACACACTGATAACCGATAACTGATAATTATGTCCAAAGGCATTTCTTATGAAGAAGCGTTAAAACGCTATCAACATGATAAAGAACATACCCTCCCTGAAATGAATGAAATTTTGCGTGATTACCATCCTGACTATTACCCAAATTCATTGGTTAAATTGCAGGTAGGCACCAATAAAGGGACATTGTGTCATCATCAATTAGCGACGATGTTACAAGCTGATGCCCAGATTGATGAGGCTGATTTAGCAGGTTCCTCAATTACAGAAACGGATATATTAGTCATTGGAGGCGGTGGGGCAGGCTGTGCTGCTGCCTTAACCGCTGCTAGAAATGGTGCAAGAGTCATTTTAGTGACTAAATTACGTTTAGGGGATAGTAATACCGTCATGGCAGAGGGGGGCATACAAGCCTCTATTGAACCGGGTGATACGCCACAAGCACATTA